>JAEUSO010000211.1 GCA_016788605.1 Candidatus Kapaibacterium sp.
GCGCGCTTTTGTACGGACGAACTTCGAGCGGTCGCCACCCTTAAACACACCGATGGGGCGTGCACCGCGAATCGTGCCTTCATCCACAACGAAGTATTCCAAACCCGCCTCGTGAACAAGTTGCTCGACACCCGGACGGGGGATAGGTTTTTGTAAATGCGGCACAGGCAGGTAGGTCTTCCAGGGATATGCAGGACGGTAGGCGCACTCGGGAAGCCACACGCCGCGCGGACTGCGACCGAAGTGCTTCTTGTAGTTTTCGGCGGCGGCTTTCAGTTGCAGCCGTATGGATGCGTCGTTGCCTAGCAATGCAAAGTAGCCGTGTGTGGCACCGCAGGTCATAATCTCTATATCACCGCTGTCCTGCAATTCGCGCAGCGCACCAATGATGGAGCGTTTGTACGTTGTGGTGAACTCATCCTTACGTGCGGCGTACCACTGCTGCCAGTATGCAGCCATTCGCTGAAAATGCGGTTCTTGCTCGGTGCGTTTGAAATACGCTTGGTCGTTCTTCGCCATTGCCACGCGCACATCGCAGTAGTTCTCGAAAAGCGGGATGAAATCGGGATGGGCGAGTTGCTCGCAAAGTATAGGTGAAATGTCTATCGTCACTTTCGGCGAAATGCCCTCGCTCTTTAGCCGGTGGAAGGAATTGAGGAGCGGGATATAGCACTCCGCCACAGCTTCGCAAACCCAATCGCTGCCATGTGGCCAGTTTCCGTGGTTTAAAACATAGGGCAAATGGGTGTGCAGTATGAGGGCGTAGTTTCCGGCATGCATAGTATGCTCCATAATATTGCTAAACTTCTGTAATCATTTGTGCGCGGCTTTGCGGACTGAATACCTTTCTTCCGCAGCCCCGCCGTAGCATTCGTTGTTTGCAGCGGTGTTTATCCGTTTTGCTGTTGGTCTTTGGGATGCTGCTCGCCCTGATGGCGGGGCAATGCAATAAACATCCGCAACATCTTCTCGGCGTTGTTCGTGCTTGCCGCCGTTGTTGCTCCGCCCAATATCGTTCCCAGATTCGCCTCCGGCTCCTGATGCTCTTCCGGGCTTTGCTTTGTGTAGATAAGTGTTATCGCATACACAATGAGCAGGATGAACTCAAGCGAGATGGCGAACAGCACAAGCGACGGCTTATCCTTGGGGATGAACTGCAAGCCGCGCAACCCGATAATGATAATGAGGATCGCCGCTCCGATGTAAATCAATCCCAGCACCGGATTCTCGTAGTGCTGCGTAAAGTGGCTGCGAAGGTAAAACCCCATTGCATCGCCGATGCGGAGCAACCTGCCGGGCAAACTCCGCTCGCGCCATTGTATCGCCGATTGCAACGAGGACAAATCATAAAACGACACCGACCACTGCTCCTCAAGGTCGTGCATTTCGCGCAGGTCGGCGGTGCTGATTCTATCTGATATTTCAAGCAGTTCGCTATCGGTGTGGTCGCCGTATTCAATCCGCGCATAGCGGTGCAGCACGTTGATAATTTCACGTTCAATTTTCTGACGCACAAATCCGTATCGCTGCGGAAGTATCCCCGTGACAACAGTTGCCACTGCCATCCCGAACGCCGCCATTACCGGCAGGATGGAAAGCAACGGGTCGAAAGAATATTCCTTCGCCTGTTCCTCGCTTGACTCCGTCTTTTTTCCGGCGGGCTGCTCCGGCACAATCTCCATCCGCCACGTCGTGTAATAATTCAATCCTTCGCCCTCGCGCTCCACCTTCGCCTTAAGCGAACTCGTCAGCAGCCAGTGCGCCGCATCAATCCCCGCATAGCGGAAAAACAGTAGCGACGACACAATCAAAATGCCGAAAAAAATCAGCGTCTGCGGAAGCGAGTGCTTCCGTAGTTCAATGTATTGCCTCCGCGAGTTCGTCGTATTCATCGGTTACGCTGCTCCATACTTAGTGCCTGTTAATCGCCTGCCCCGTGCGGCATCCTTTTCCCCGTTGCGCCGCACCGGCTCCGTCACTCTCTCGAATATAGGTCACACACAGCAACCGACAACTTCGCTTTGCCGAATCCACCATAGGTATCCGTATCGTAACGACGTGCCGTGGCGCGTCTCTTACGGTCGGTGACGGCACAGAGCCACACACACATCGTACCACTACCCGCCGCCTTGCCGAAAAGCGCAGTCCGCTTTCACCCAAGCGTACTTGCGTTACGCTTCCAACCAATACCCGTCACTTGCGCTCCCGTCGTTGCGCGGCATTAGTACCAAAGTATTGAAGTGTGCATATCCGCGTCATTGCATTGACTACTATTCAGCATTCGTACAGAATACTTTGATTAAACTTAATCCTAAAAATGGAAAGCGTAGTTCCTTGGACATGATACTCTACGAATGTTTAGTGTAATGGATGGCTGAAAATACATACAATCATAATCTATTGAAAGTACATATAATCACACATCAACAATAGTAGTCACTTTTTGGTATAGTTCAGGCAATGCATTCTTTCTCATTCTAAACTTTGTACCATGATTATGCCCGGTTCTTGCATCGAAATCTATTAAGACATTACCAGCTTCTAATTGAGCCAAAAACCCATCAAACTTAAACTTCTCTAACATTTGTACTTTACAGTAATGGAAATACTCTTTACCCATTATTTTTTTCATTCTTGCTTGTACATAGAAACAATTCATAAGTTTAGTTCCAATCGTATGTTCCAAGTCATCAAATCCCCAATATGGTTGTGGATTCAATTCACCTAGCCCAATTCTATCATTAACTGTTTTTAGCCATTCAGCATGTATAGTAGAAGCAATCTTACTGTTAAACGACACTAACACTCTTCTACTCTCTCTATCAATTTTTATGATAAATCCTCTATCTGTAGCAGACTTGCCATGAATGGTTAATCGGAAGCTCATTTCATTATCTGGATATATGATACCAGCTAGTTCATGCTTCCATCCATACTTCAATAATCCTACTTGAGGTACAAATTTTATTGCCCGTGGAGATGGTTCAATATGTTTCAGCGTAGTAAGTGCTTTTGAGTTAAGACGTTGAGCCTTTAATTCCCATTCAGATGCATTAGGTATTGGTAGATTGTTTTCCTCAATACCTAAGAGGTCCTCGAGGACATTACCGACGCTACCATCATTGCCCTGCCTGTGATTTGGCATCCAACCTATAGCAGCTATTCTTTTTAATTCTTCTATGAGTTCGAGCTTTGAATATAACTTCATAACGACATTTCAAATAGTTTTGCTGTTTTCGATTTAAGCACTTCACTTTGAACTTTATTGCGTTCAATTCTCAACTCAGATTTTTGGCAGTATTCTGGTGACAACTCAATACCAATGTAATTTCGATTTAACGCCATGGCTGTAATTGCTGTTGTTCCGCTTCCTGAAAAAGGGTCTAATACAGTGGTTGCGTATGTAGAACTTATTATTCTCTCAATTAGCGCAACAGGAAATGGAGCAGGATGGTCATTTTTCAATTCCTGGGTAAATTCCCATACGTCCCCATAAGAATTTGCTCTAGGTACTAGTTTAAAGTTAGGTTTAGGTATTAGATATATTACTTCGTATGTTGGCAAGTAGTATCCTGGATTGAAATTGATTCCTCCTTTTCTTTTCCATATAATAATTTGCCTAACGGGCATATCACGTATTATATCTTTTCTGTCTTGTATTATTCCGTTTTGTACACGCCATTTATGGTTGTAGAATATTGCACCGTCCTCTTTTAAAAGTCTATACATTTCACAAAGGCATTCATATTGCCAATTTGCATATTCATCAGCAGGAATATTATCGCTATAGTGACTGTAGCCATTCTGTAATGAATTACCAGCCCACTTGCCAGATTTTGTATTAACACTCATCCCATTTCCACTTGAGTTTTTCAAATTGTAAGGTGGTGAAGTGACAATAAGATCAACTGAACAATCAGGCATGCTTTTCATGACCGATAAGCTGTCGCCACAAATAATCTTATTAACAAAATCATCAGGAAATTTCATTGAACTTAATAGTATATGAAGTTGAGAATCAAATAAAACACTACAAGTGAAATTAGAGATTAGAGCATAATCAGTCAAGAACATTTTCAATCTGACTGTTGTATTCTATCCATAAGTGCAGCAGTATATAGATAATCAGGAATTTTCTCAACTGATGTCGTCACGCAGATTGCTATCGCGGGGGCACGCACGCAGTTACTCCGCATACTCGCTCACGTTGTCGGTGATACCTGCTTCGTCCAAGCGCGGTGATTCGGCGGGAACAAACACCGTGCGGACGGCATTCTCAACGGCGGCGCACACATCATCCCACTCCATCGTATCCACATAGATATATGTTCCTGCATTGCGCCTGCGGTACATCCACTGCGTCAGGATGCGGAGTTCGTCCACTTGCAACGGACTAAGCGGCATCTGCGCTCCGTGCTGCTCGCTGAAATATGCTGTGCGTATATGGGCAAAGAGCTTTGTGAGCGATGCCTTGCGCCCGATGATTTGCTGATGCTGAAGCAAGCCGGCGCGGATGCAAAACACTTCGACTGTTTTTTCGCGCTCCGAGGCAGGCAGGATAATCACCACGTTGGTTTTATGCACCGCCGAGGATACCTCTTCGCTGCGGTCGAACAGTTTGCGAAGTTCACGGATGCGGTTGCGGAGCATGGCGGCGTTCTCGAACTCCAACCGCTCGGCGCAATCCGTCATCTCGTGTTCCAGCATGGCGATAATCCCGTGCGAATACCCGCTCAGGAATTTCCGCACCATGTCCGTTTCCCGTGCGTAGTCGCTCTGCGATTGCAGTGCGGCGCAGGGTGCGTTGCATTGCTTGACATGAAAGTAAAAACACGGCTGCACGGATTCGGACGGCTCGCCTATCTCGCTGCACAGCCGCAGTTTGAAATTCTTTTTGATAGTATCCAATATCCCTTCCACCATGCCGCGACCGGGAAACGGACCATAGTATTCCGCGCCATCGTCTTCGATGGCAAAGCAGAGGTCAAGACGCGGGAACGCCTCGTTGGTCAGTTTCAAAAACGGATACCGCCGCAGCTTTTTGCTCATGGTGTTGTAGGGCGGCTTGTGCTCTTTGATCTCGCGCGATTCTTGCAGCAGCGCGGCAAGCTCCGTTCCTGTTTCCTCCCAAAGAATGGAATGCACCTTGCGAACCATATCGGCGATTTTCGGCGGATGCACCGCACTCATCTGAAAGTAACTCCGCACCCTGTCGGCAAGCGATTTTGCCTTGCCGATATACATCAGCCGCTCGTCGGCATCGAGCATGTAGTACACGCCCGGCTCTTCGGGAAGCGCGTCGAGTGTCGGCTGCACCCGTTTCAGTGTTCGCGGGGTTGCGTGGAACTGCTTCAGGCGTTTATTTTGGAAGAGCAAAAGGTCGTCGAGCGATTCCACGTCGTGGTCGTTGCTCAGGGTGTCGAGCATTTCGCCAAGAACCCGTGCGGTTGCGTCGGCATCGCCGTAGGCGCGGTGGCGTGCGTCAATCCCAATGCCGTAGTACGATGCAACCGAACCGAGATTTTTCTTCCGCTGTTTGGGCAGCAGCCGCCGCGCAAGTTTGCATGTGCAGAGCCGCTCCACATTGGGCATTGCTATGCCGCTCCGATGTAATGCGTGGAAGACAAACGACCAGTCGAATTGCTCGTTGTGGGCAACGAACACCGCATCGGGCAGGCGCAGCAGCTTTGCAACTTCCTCCATCACCACGCGCTCTTCGGGTGCATTATAGACCATTGCATTACTGATGCCTGTCAGTTGTTCGATAAACGGCGGGATAAACTGTCGCGGATTGATAAGCGAGGTAAAGGTATGCTGCACTTCGCCACCGCGCATAACCACACACGCCACCTCGGTAATGCGGTTGTGCTCACCGCTCGAACCGGTGGTTTCTACGTCGGT
>JAEUSO010000212.1 GCA_016788605.1 Candidatus Kapaibacterium sp.
CCTCACCTTCATAATAGACGTAGGTCAGGTTGTCGAACACCGTTGCCGATGCCTTTGTCCGCGTCAGCGTCTTGATGTTTCCGTTCGCATCGTAGGTGTAGCTGCTGCCGTAGTCCTCCGATGCCGTCCACGCATTGCTGCTAAAGGTGCTGAACGCATCCGCACGCAAGCGGTTCAGGATGTCGTACCGGTAGCTGTTCCCCGTTAGCTGCTCGTATTGAGTGCCGCTGCCGCTTACCGCCTGCGTCTGCGATGCCCACGCGCTGATGTTCCCGTTGTAAAGCGCGTGGCTGCTGGTCAGCATATAGGCGTTCTTCGTGTACGTTGTGCCGTTCCGGTTGCCTGTCACGCTTGTGTACGCCGAGTTTGTCCGCGCAAAGTCGCCGTCGTAATACCCCAATGCCATGCCGAATGCGTCTTGGGCAAAGCGCGTTTTAGCCGCGTCAATTTGGTTGCCTCAAATAATCGCTTATGGTATATCATAAAATCGCATGGTCTTGAGTCCGCAATCAAGAATTTTGATACTTGAGATAACTCTTACAGGAATTCTGCGTTCGAGATATACAGTATCGCCGTACTTCATTCCGTAATTCACTTGTTGGATACTCCGCACACCGTCGTCATAGTATGTGTATGCACATTTGAGAAGATTAAAAACGTGTTGATTGAAAACATAATATCGTGAAAATGGATCTAGAACTTGTTGAATCACGTTCTCATACTTTTTGTCTCTATATCCTAATATTGGACAATCATTACAATAGGATGTGGCTTTCTTGACTTCCGATAGAAACTCTCTAGGATGCACTGTATCATTTCCAACAAGAAATGACCCAATAAAGTGATATAAGTATGCCGTATCGGGAAACAACGGTTTATATACATTCAGTGAATCGTACTTGCGACATAATTCTACTGTATATCCATTACTAGCCAAAATCCGCCACGTTCCGCCTATATCTGCTCTATAAAACATCAGTAATGCAGTATCACGACGATGCTGGCGCATCGTTCTATTAGTATTGGTAGTTGATATAACATTAGTAGTGTCATCACAAAAATAGACCTTTGATCGGTTGCCTGCTGGCGCATCAACTGGATATGACCACAATCCTATTATCATTGAAGTAATGATTGTGATGGTACGAATGACTTTTCGATTGATAGACATGATATTCACTGGTTGTTGTAATGTGCATTGTTGACGATACCTGTCGTCACATATCTTCCCTTACGCATTCCAATACTGCCGGTCGAGCGAGCGATACTGAATTGCCTCGCTGATGTGGGCGGGTTGTATCTGTGGCTCGGCGGCAAGGTCGGCTATGGTGCGCGCCACTTTCAGGATGCGGTCGTAGGCGCGGGCGGAGAGACCGATTTTCGTCATTGCTATTTTCAGAAGTTGTTGCGATGCCTCGCCCAAGGCGCAGAACTCTTCCAGTTCGCGTGTGCCGATGTCGGCGTTTTTGAACACGCCCTTGCGTCCGGCATACCGCTCGCTTTGTCTCATTCGCGCAGCCACCACCCGCTCGCGCACGGTTGTTGAACTCTCGCCCGTCCGCGCCGCCGAAAGTTCCTGATACTTCACGCCCGCCACCTCCACGTGAATATCAATGCGGTCTAAAAGCGGTCCGCTGATTTTTGCCATGTAGCGTTGTATCTGCTGCGGCGAGCAACTGCACTCTTGGTTCGGGTTGCCGTAGTTGCCGCAGGGGCAGGGATTCATGGAACACACAAGCATGAAATTGCAAGGATAGTCCACACTCATTTTCGAGCGCGAAATGGAAATGCGTTTATCTTCGAGCGGCTGCCGCAATACTTCCAGTGCGTTGCGGGCAAACTCCGGCAGTTCGTCTAAGAACAGCACGCCGTGGTGCGCCATCGAAATCTCGCCTGCACGGACAACGCCAACCCCGCCGCCCACAAGTGCTGCATCGCTAATCGTATGGTGCGGTGCGCGGAACGGACGCTGCGTCACAAGCGCCTCGCCTTGCGGCAGAATCCCCGTCACCGAATGAATCTTTGTCGTCTCCAATGCTTCTTCCAAACTCAGCGGCGGCAGCACACCCGGAATGCGCTTGGCAAGCATTGTCTTGCCCGACCCCGGCGGTCCGACCATGATGATGTTATGCCCGCCCGCAGCCGCAACCTCAAGCGCACGCTTCACACCTTCCTGACCTTTCACATCCGAAATATCCAAGCGTGAGTGATGCCCGCCGTCGGCAAAGAGCGTTGCCACATCCACATTTGCATCGGCAATTGCCACATCGCCGCACAGGTAGTCGGCGGTATGCTTGAGGGATTCGACGGGAATAACGCGGACGGTATTCACTAATGCCGCCTCGCCTGCATTTTCCTTAGGCAAAATCAGCCGCTCGAAACCGAGCTTGCCTGCCTCGACGGCAATCGGCAATGCGCCGTGGATGGGGCGGAGCGAACCATCGAGCGCAAGCTCGCCAAGGATAAGGGTTTTCTCGACCGCCGCAACGGGAATCGTACCGAATGCGGTAAGCACACCAATCGCAATCGGCAAATCGAACGCGCTTCCTTCCTTGCGGATGTCTGCGGGGGCAAGGTTCACCGTGATTTTCTTTTGCGGCATGGGCAGACCCGAATTCTTTACTGCCGCCATCACGCGCTCTTTCGATTCGCGCACAGCGGAATCGGGCAAGCCCACCATGACAAATGCAGGCAATGCGTTCTCTAAATGCGTTTCAATCTCGATATGGTATGCATTGATACCGAACACCGCCGCCGATGAAAGCCGTGAATACATCCGTAAATCCTTGTTTGTGTAGAGTGCTGTATAACGTTGTGCGAACATACGAGATGAGCGTCATTCTGTTCTCCGAATTGCTTCGCCATTGGTGCATTGTTTTCGCCAGTGTACGTGCGCTATTGGGATGCTAACGCAGTGTTAAAACTGTAAACGCCCGACACCAATCCGGTGGCACATCCGTGAATGGCGATATTCCCGCAGCGGTGCAATACGACCGTGTATTTTTGCCACTGTAGAACTGAATATACTTAACTCACTTAACGATACACTCCTTATGTCATCAGTCATCGTAGATATTCACGCCCGCGAGATTTTGGATTCGCGCGGCAACCCGACCCTCGAAGTAGATGTTACCTTGGAAGACGGCAGCACCGGTCGCGCCGCAGTGCCAAGCGGCGCAAGCACAGGCGAACACGAAGCGGTGGAACTCCGCGACGGCGACAGCAGCCGGTATTTGGGCAAAGGAACGCTGAAAGCTGTTGAGAATGTGAACGAGTTGATTTGCGACCACGTGCTTGGCATGGACGCAGGCGAACAGGCACAGATAGACCGCATGATGATTGAACTTGACGGCACGGAGAATAAATCGCGCTTGGGCGCAAACGCAATGCTCGGCGTATCGCTTGCTGTGGCAAAAGCGGCGGCGGCGTATTGTTCCATGCCGCTCTTCCGGTACATCGGCGGCGTGAATGCACGCACGATGCCTGTTCCGATGATGAATATCCTGAACGGCGGCAAGCACGCTGATAACACGGTGGATATTCAGGAGTTTATGGTGATGCCGCTCGGCGCAGAATCGTTCTCGCACGCGCTGCAAACAGGCACCGAGATTTTCCATACGCTGAAGTCGGTACTGAAGAAAAAAGGATACTCGACATCGGTTGGCGATGAGGGCGGTTTTGCGCCGTCGCTCAGTTCGAACGAAGAAGCGTTGGATGTTATCATGGCGGCGATTGAACAAGCGGGCTTTACCCCCGGCGAACAGGTTGCCCTTGCGCTCGATGTTGCCGCCAGCGAAATGGTGGAAGGCAACGGGTATAAGTTCTATAAGTCGTCGCAGAAGGTTCACAGCGTAGAGCAGATGGTGGCGTGGTACGAAACACTGACCAACAACTATCCTATTGTTTCGATTGAAGACGGCTTGGGCGAAAACGACTGGCAGGGATGGAAGATGCTGACCGATGCCATCGGCAGCCGCGTGCAACTTGTCGGCGACGACCTTTTTGTTACCAATCCTGCATTCCTTGAGCGTGGCATTGCAGAAGGCGTGGGCAATGCAATTTTAGTGAAAGTGAATCAGATTGGAACACTCACCGAAACACTCGACGCAATGCTTCTTGCCTCGCGTCACGGCTACCGCAGCATCGTCTCGCACCGCTCCGGCGAAACTGAAGACGCAACGATAGCCGACATCGCCGTAGCAACAAACGCAGGTCAGATAAAAACCGGCGCACCCTCGCGCACCGACCGCGTGGCGAAGTACAACCAACTGCTCCGCATCGAAGAATTGCTCGGACCCGACGCAGTGTATCCCGGTCACTCCGCGCTCTAAGAAGGCGGACGGTCGCGGCGGAAATTAGAAAGCGCATCTGTGTTACACAGGTGCGCTTTGTTTTATAGAGTGTGATTCGTGTAGTGTTACCGAATACTCAAGGACTGGTTCGCAGTTCAGCAAAGCAGCGAGAGTTGCTGCTCGTGTTCTTTAGAGTGCGGTATATGTATCGGGTAATTGGCAATAAGTAATTCCCTGCCAATCTGATCCGACCCTTCTGTCACATTCCGCATTCCATAGGTGATATTCCACGGGACTATTTCAGCAAATGAAAAAAGGTCGCGGATGTAGGGGCTGTCATCGTAAGTGATGAGCCACTTGTGCGTGCAGGTCTTCATCACCTCCGCAAAACGCAGGTGATCAAATCCTTTATGTAAGTTCCCGTTCTTCCCATAGAGTGCGGACTTGGTTGCCGAATAGTAGGGCGGATCCAGAAAGAGAAACACATCAGTACCATCCATATCTATAGTATCTTGATAGTCGGTATTGCCGATGCCCGTTCCGGCGATGAGCATACTGAACGCCTTCAACCGTTCTATGCTGCTCTCGGTGAATCTGCCGCGATACGCTTGTTCGCTGTATCCGCCGCTTTCGGTAGTTCCGGAAAACGTAATTCTGTTGAAGATGAAGAACGCAGCAGCAGTTTCCGTTTCGTTGAATACCGTAAAGTTATTTTTGAGAAAGGTGTGTAGCTCTTTTCCTTCTGTGAATGCAGAACTCCATTAGTTGACGGTATAGATTACGGCATGAACATCACGCTGACACATGCGCCAAAATGTAATCAGTGATGTATTCAAATCATTGATATGATACTTCTTCTCCGGTAGCGTCTGCTTCAACTGCAAAAACACCGAGCCACCACCTACAAATGGTTCACGGAACTCATTGAATTGTGGTGCAAGTGATGCAATAATTGCGGCTGCACGACTTTTACCACCCGGGTATCGCAGCGGACTTTTTATCATGACGCTTCCTTGATACGGACGGTAAATGAATTAGCATTTGCCTCGGCAAACAGTGAGGAGACAGCTCGCACACGGGACTGATTAAAATGGTTGAGCCGGAAGAATACATCAATCTCTTCGGGCGGCGAGTCCGAATTGATTGAGCCACGGAGTTTATCTGATGTGAGTTGTAACACAGGTTGGTGTTCGACCAATGCTTCATCCATCATTATACCCGATAGATTGCAATACAGAATCATCTTCAGCAGACCATCTTTGATATCGTCCTTTGCGGGCAGAAGAGCGTTACGGCTGTGTTTTGTTTCAATAAGGAGCAGTGTTGATTCTATCTGTTGGATTTCATCAACCGTGAAGAAGTACTGTCCGCCTAAATAGTTTGTAATAGTAATCATTGCTTTCGACTGTGTTGCAAGATACTCCTTCGGTTGGAGCGTTACATATTCCCGCAACTGTGCATTCCCTGATTTTTCCCGTGAAAACGTCATGAACGAGTCAATGTCACTACTAATCTTCTGTTGGAATTTTTCAAGACCGCTTTCGCTGTGGAGCTTTACGCCCGTGTTCTTTTCAATAGCCGAGTACGCCATAC
>JAEUSO010000213.1:0-3911 GCA_016788605.1 Candidatus Kapaibacterium sp.
CGTCCACCGCACTGACAACGGTGCAGCCGATAACTTTCAGCGAGAGAGAGACGAACTTCCGCATCGAGGCGGA
This sequence comes from Candidatus Kapaibacterium sp., assembly GCA_016788605.1. Classification (GTDB taxonomy): domain Bacteria; phylum Bacteroidota; class Ignavibacteria; order Kapaibacteriales; family NICIL-2; genus JAEUSO01. The sequence goes on from JAEUSO010000213.1 coordinate 74, forward strand.
GTCGTCGGCAATAAGAATACGCTTGCCTGCATGCTGCGAGCCGGTTTGGTCGGGTGATTGAGTGTGGGTATTCATAGATGTGGTCTGTATGTTTTTTAATGTCTTGTTTGATGAATATCAAGGGCGGCGATACGCAAGTACCTTAGGAAAATGGACAACCTCGAAGGCATTGCTGATGCCGTGAAGTGACTCGGAGTATCCAATAAAAAGATACCCGCCCGGATTCAATGCGTCGTAGAGCGACGAAACGACTTGTTGCTTTGACAGCATGTCGAAATAGATCAGCACATTACAGCAAAAAATGACATCGAACTTTCCAAGCTGCCGTAAATCAGCCGAGTCGAACAGGTTTGCCACACTAAAACTCGCCATCCGTTTCACTGAATCGCTCAGGTGGTATGTATCATTCTGTTTATTAAAGTATTTCTGCATATACGATGGCGGTATGTTGCGAACAGCGTATTCACGGTATATGCCACGCTTAGCTGTTTCAACAACCGACGAACTGATGTCAGTACCTACTACCGAAAAATCCACCGAGGGATAGCGGTGTTTCATCTTGTCGGTGATAAGAAGCGACATGGTGTATGCTTCTTCGCCGCTTGAGCTTGCCGCGCTCCAAACTCTGAACGATCCGCTGCTGTTCTTTGCCTTGCAGAGTTGGTCAATCACAATGTTTTCCATTGCATCCACTTGTTGCTCACTGCGGAAGAAATATGTTTCATTGATAGTTATTGCTTCGTAGAATAACAAGCGTTCCGATGCCGATTTACCGATGCTGCTAATATGATTCAGGTACTCTTCGAACGTGTTGATTTTACTTGCGTTCAATCGCTTCTGAACTTTGCTTTCGAGCAGATATTTTTTGTTGTCGGAAAAATAGATTCCCGTCTGTGAGTATATGAACTGCCGGTATTTCTGAAATACAGCGTCACTCATTTGTTCAGCTGCTGTGGCTGCGTGATGTAGAGTCACTGGTGTACCGGGGGGTGACGGCGGCTGTTGTCTACTCGTAGTGTTATTCACAATCGGTATTGAACCAAGCGATGTAAATGGAGACAGTGGCTTAGGTTGAGATGATTGTTGATACTGTGGTTCCGGCGGACGTAGTGGAAATACGATTGGCGGTGTAACGGGGATGGTGCGTGGAGCAGTTGATTGTGATTGAATTGTCGGCACTGCCGCTATAGTGTGCTGGACTTGTGGAACACGCTCGGTTTGACCCGCAACGACACTACTCTGTTGAGCAGAATATAATCCGTTGGTTTGTAAGTGTGGAGCAGGACGCTGTTGTGCATTGTTGCTCTGGCTCAAAATATCCCGCTGTCCGTTAGTAGAATCCATGTTGTCGTTGTGTTAGTGAAATGCGTTTTTAATGGTGTTAAGCGAGTGTTTCAAGAACACCATGTGCGAGTTCACCAACACTATCGTTGCGTGTACACAGGTGACGAACATGCGGCTCAATTTCACGTAATCCGCAAGCCGCCACAACGTTCAATGTTTCACATATAACGGTATCATTACCCGACGAGAGTAATTCATCAATGACAGTAATAAATGCGTGCATAGATATCCTCGATAGCATTGGTTGAAAATCAAGAAGCAAGTCAGTTGAAATATTACTGAAATACAGAACCATGTCACGTGTGATTGCTGTTGCCGCCTCGTTTTCTATGGTGTTGGAATCCATGCAGAGATAATTCAAAAACTCTGCAAGTAATTCAATGCTACAGTTTTTATGCATAGTTAATACGTGCACAAATCTTGATGCCGATTCACCATCACAATAATGACATACTGCCGAAGCGATTGCACACCGTATTTCTGCTGCCGAATGATAATACGCGTGAACTAATGCGGGAATATCATCAGGTGAATAGTACGGTTGGAATGCACGTAATGCTGCATTACGCTCATCTTCATCACCATGCAGAATACATGAACGGATGATTGAACGTATCGCATCATCCACAGTCAGTACACCGCCTGCTCGCTCTGCAATTAACTGGGCGGACTTGATGATATGCGGTTGTAATTCGGCGGGCATTTCTGCCGATATTCCAATTAAGTGCTGCGCCAGATACGTTTGTCCTGCACAAAGCGAAAGTGCGTCTATGATTGTCATTTGAGCCATCAAATCCGTTTCGTACCGGAGTATTGAGAGCAGAAAATTCGCAGCGGTGTCCCCGCCTATTTTCCCAAGTGCTTCGATAAGAAACGGACGTGCGTCTTCTTCGAAGGCATACATGCCCATGAGCAGACCGGCGGATTGGTTCGAATGCAGGTTGCCTAAGGTCTCTATTGCTGAGTATCGTGTGTTTGTGTCGGCATCATTGAGCAGGGGAATCACTAGCGTTGCATCGTCTTCTGTGCCGATCAGTCCTATAATATCGCATACATATTTGCGGACATCATAGTTCTCCGATTGAAGATACGGGGTTATTGCCTCAAGGGAAGAACGACCGAGTTTGATGAGTAGCTCTCCGGCGGTATTCCGTAGCTGAATATCATGGTGTAGGATATGCGGGGCAATGCTTTGTGCTTTTCGGTTACTTTCCGCAGAGCTGTTGTGCAATAATGCGAACGCACACGCATCACGAATGCCCGCATCGCTATCCGCCAATCCATACGAGATATGATCAAAGACAGTATCATCGGTAAGGGGAGTGCGTGCCAAATTCTGCACCGCAGCCCTGCGCTCCTCAACACTGTTCGAGGTGAGAAATGTATCAAGTAGTTGCTCTGTAATCAGGTCGTCTAATGCTATCATGGTTTTTGTGGTTGTCGAGTGTGATGCACGTGTGTTTGAGTGCCGGTAATGATATACGGATAGCCCGTCGCACCGACGTCCGGCGGAACTGCAGGACAGAGTTCGCCTGCTATTCGCACTATTGTTGAATCATCAGAGAATTTGCCAATGGTAACAGCGATGTCGTTTCGTTGCGGGGAGAAGGTGTCCGGCTCGTACAAATCACGCAACGTATCTTCCATCGAAATCTGTTCGTGATGATACATCAACACATGCTCGTATTCACATGACGGATTCTGCTCAGCAAATGACGCAAGTATTTCTTCGATACTTCGCAGCGAATGCCGCGTCCTGTCAATATCGTCGTCGGTTTTCTGCTTCCAATAATGAGCTAAAAACGGGTCGGCTGCCTGAACGCTGGTGTTACATATCATTCGAGCCGCAGTTACCGAACCGCCTGCCGAAACGAGTGAACCGCATAGACGCGCATGGTCTGCTATCACCGCTCCCGCCGATTCAACATGAGCATCAGTAGCATACCTCTTTATAAATAATGTTCCAGCGCTGAACACGGCTGTAGAATGAAGTCGGTTGAATGCCGATTCACCGTGGCAGATGATGTGGGAGCCGGCGCAATCTCCGTCAATACGCACATGACCTTCCACCACAAGCGTCGAGTTTCGTACATCGCCTTCACAGTACAGCGAGCCACGCACGTAGAGTGTACAGTTCTCAATCGAACCGTTCACATGCACATCATTCTGACAAAGAACATCTTGCCGGCTGCAGAGCGAGAGGTATCGCGTCACAGTATTCCGGGGTGCATTCCATGAATCATACGTGCGTCCGTGCAGAGGTTTCCGTCCTATGCCGGAAGCATAGTCAGGTTCACGTATGTATGTCATCGTTACGACTATTAGCCGGTTGGGTACTGCATCATGCAGCAATCATCACTTCCTTGTGCGTGAGCAGGGCGGATATATCAACAAGAGTCAGGAGCATGGTATCGAGTTTGGCAACGCCGGTAATGAAGTCGCCGTTCGCTGTTGTGCCAACGTTCGGCGGCGCGTCAATGCTGCTAAGGGGGAC
>JAEUSO010000213.1:3921-5882 GCA_016788605.1 Candidatus Kapaibacterium sp.
CCACAACCTTACCGCCGATTTCTGCGACGATGATGCGTGAGTGTTCGCCTATTTGTGAAGGCGGCATTCCCATTCGCATCCGTAAATCAATCACAGGAACAATTTTGCCGCGCAGGTTGATAACACCAACAACATACGTCTGTGCATGAGGAACACGGGTGATGGTACTGATACGGTTTATTTCCTGAATACTCATTATATCAATCCCGAATTCTTCCGTTCCTAAACGAAAACTCACGATTTGACGGGTTTCTATGGAATTTTCCGTATAAGTGTCGTTTTGCATTGCTTCCATGGTCATGAACTTGAGCAAGTGGGTGTGTGGTACATGTTTTTTCTGATTGCGATTTTGCTATCCTTATCGGCACAGACGGTAAAAACATAAACAGCGGGAATGGTGAACCTAACACGTGTGCCGGATACTTCCCTTTGCGACCAATGAACCGAAATACTGCTTTTCAGAAACGGGCTAATGCCTTATTTTTGCGGGCTTTGCATAAACAGCACAGCATTTTTATTAACTCTGCGCGTATGTTTAACAATAGACCGTGTACTGAACCGGAAAGCGCAGTTCCGACGAACAGCACACAAAGGATAATCCATAATGTCAGATTCACAAACACTGGAAACAACCAGTGAACTACCTGCGGTAACTCCCGACGTAGTGGCACAGGCAAGTGCCGCCATGCTCGAAGACACACCCGTGAAACTCTCGCGTAAAAGCACACTCGAAGCGCTACTTGAAGGCGACATTGACTTCCCAAGCATGGATAATTCATCATTCGAGTCCATGCTCGAAAAAACCTTCATCGTTATTAAACAAGATGAAATGGTTCACGGTCGTATCGTGGGCATGAGCAAAGATGAAATTCTTGTTGATATCGGCTTCAAATCGCGCGGCGTCATCCCGCGTTCCGAATTTTCCGCCGCTGCCGACACCCTCAGTATCGGCGACCAGATTGACGTATTCGTTGATAAAATCGAAGACGCCCTTGGTCGTGTGATACTCTCGCGTAAGCGCGCCGACTTCATGAAAACATGGCAGGATATTCTTGGCTTGCACGAGCGCCAGGAAATCATACCAGTCCGTATCCTCCGCCGTATAAAGGGCGGTATGGTTGTGGACCTGCTCGGTATCGAAGCATTTCTCCCCGGCTCGCAAATTGATGTCCGCCCCGTGCGCGACTTCGATGCGTGGGTTGGTAAGACCATTGACGTTCGGGTTGTTAAGGTGAATAACCCAAGCGAAAACGTCGTCGTCAGCCATAAAGTATTGCTCGAAGAGCAAATCCAAGAGCAGCGTGGCAAAATCATCTCGTCGCTCGAAAAAGGTCTCGTCCTCGAAGGCATTGTCAAAGCAATCAGCGATTTCGGTGTGTTCGTGGACTTGGGCGGTGTGGACGGTCTCGTTCACATTACCGATCTCTCGTGGGGTCGTGTCAATCATCCGTCCGAAATCGTCAATCTCGACACGCAAGTCAAGGTTGTTGTTCTTGATTTCGACCAAGAGAAGAAGCGTATCTCGCTTGGCATGAAGCAGCTTACACCACACCCGTGGGAAGCAATCGGCGAGCGCTACGAAATCCAAACCAAAGTACGCGGTAAAGTTGTCAGTATCACCGATTACGGTGTCTTCATCGAAATCGAAAAGGGTATCGAAGGTCTCATCCACATCAGCGAAATGTCGTGGACGCAGCACATCAAGCACCCGTCGCAACTTGTGTCGCTTGGTCAATCGCTCGATGCAGTTGTTCTTAACATTGACAAAGACAACCGCAAGCTCGCACTTGGTATGAAGCAACTCGAGCCGGACCCATGGCAAGACCTGATGAACAACCTGCAGAACCAACTGGTGTTCCTGTTGGTTCGCAATGGCGGGAAGCTGTACGTCGTGTACTCGGCCACGCCTTCGCACGAGGCGGCGCATCGCTTGTTCCCGACGCACGATGAACTCGGTGAGG
>JAEUSO010000214.1 GCA_016788605.1 Candidatus Kapaibacterium sp.
AGCGCGGCGTGGTGCGAACGCCGACGGACACTCTTTTATCGCCGCTGCCATCGAGAGCGGGGCAGGCATGATTATCTGTGAAGAGTGCGATGCGGAAATTTTTGAAAACAGAACGTGCGCTGTTGTGCTTGTAGATGACTCTGCAGTTGCGCTTGCAGAACTTTCCCATGCGTTCTTCGGCTTTCCGTCACGCTCGATGACAGTTGTCGGTATCACCGGTACGAATGGAAAAACAACGTGCACATTCCTCTTGAAACAGTTATTGGAATCATCCGGCAATAAGGTGGGATTAATTGGTACGACCGGTAACTATATCGGCGCGGAGATGCAGAGCGCAACACACACAACACCCGAAGCCCACGAACTCTGTGCATTGCTTCAGAGGATGCTCGAAGCAGGGTGCAGTCATGTGGTGATGGAAGTCAGTTCCCACGCACTTGTCTTGAAGCGTGTGCACGGAATGCGATTTGCCGGAGCAATGTTCACGAACCTCACTCCCGACCATCTGGATTTTCACGGAACGATGGAGGACTATGCACAAGCGAAACGAATCTTGTTCCGCATGTTGGGCAGCGCGGCGTTTGCCGTTGTCAATAACGACAGTCCGTATTCAGTAACAATGCTCGATGGGTGTGCGGCACGTGCTGTAACCGTCGGCAGAAATCCCGAAGCGTCAGTCCGTATCCACGATGAAGTCACGGGAACGGTTTCATCATCATTTGTTATGAATGATATAGCCGTGACAATGCCGTTGCTCGGTTCATTCAACATCGAAAACGCTGCAATGTGTATTGCCGCCGCGCTTGAATGCGGTGTTGAGCATGATAGCGTTCCCCCAGTTATGCAACGTGTATATGCTGCGCCGGGCAGGATGATGACAATACCGCTACCGCATAGTGCCGTTGCAATTATTGACTACGCCCACACGCCCGACGCATTGCAGAAAGCGTTGATGGCATGTAAGGAAATGCTGGCGGGAACTCATGCACAGCTTCATTGCGTGTTCGGATGCGGAGGCAACCGCGATTCACTCAAACGTCCGCTCATGGGCTCAATCGCAGAGCAACTCGCCGACTTTGTGTATATCACCAACGACAACCCGCGTTACGAAGACCCGTCGTTCATCATCAAACAGATTGTGGGCGGGATGAACGATACCGAAGCACTGACAATAATCCCCGACCGGCGGGAAGCAATCATTCATTCACTCAACAAATTGCAGAGTGGCGACATAGTTCTGATTGCGGGTAAGGGACATGAGGAGTATCAGATTGTCGGTTCAACGAAAACGCGGTTCAGCGATACGGAAACCGTTCACGATTGGCTGCGTGAACGCGATACCCGAAGGATTGTGTGATGGAGCGGCGCGAATACTTTTACACCCTGACATCGCGCGGCGAATTGATTCACGACGGCGCGGTAATGGACGATGCCGCGTTTTTGGATTTTTTCTTCAAACGCATTCAGCCAAACACGAGTGGCATTCATCAGGACTATGTGTATTACTCGCCGTGCGGACCGGAATGGTGCTTCGTTGCCTGTGCCGACACACCGGTTGTATTCACCCGTTTGCATGAAAAAAGGTTGTGGTATGCACCGTCGCTTGCTGTTGAGTTCACCCCGCGTGATTTACGGTTTTCGCCAGAAGGTGTTCTTTATCACCGTTCACCTGTGGGGCAGTGGGGAAGAGTTACGGCACAAGTGGCAGCAGAGCTTTCGCAGCATATTCATACGTGGGGCGCATGGTATTTCTATGATAATGGGACTGACGTTCCTGAAGTGATCGCTCCGCTTACAATGCCTGAACATACTGTTTTGATGCGACCGCGTGAAGGCAATGCGTGCGCCGGGTGCGGACGTGATAATAAGAACGGATTACACCTCTCATTCCTGTTCAATTCCCAATCGCACACTGCTGAATGCTGGCTGCATCCTGATGGACGGTACATGGGGTCGCTTGGCGTAATGCACGGAGGGTATGTGGCGATGCTCTTGGATGAAACAATGGGAAAGGTATTGAGCGGGCTGCAACGTAAAGCACCGACAGCGCAACTGAATATCCGCTATACGAAACCGGTCATTCTTGGGCGCGAACTTTATTTGAAAGGCGAAATCCTCCGCGAGGAAGGCAGAAAAAATTTCCTTCGTGGTACAATAGCGTATAGCGACGAGCCGGACACAATCCTTGCAGAAGCGGAAGCATTGTTCCTGACAATCCGCCCGCCGTCTCAATCTTGACCGCCATCATCCGTCAAATCGCGCACAGATAACGACAACCACTCACGCTCATGGATCCCAAACGCTGGATACTCTTTATTCTTTCAACCGCCGCACTTCAATTCCTGATTGACGTGTATGTGATTCGTGCGTGGCAATCGTTCGTCAAATCGCACGGATGGAGCGCGTGGCTCTACCGTCCGCTGTGGGCTATCTGTATCGCGTTGCTCGTTCTCTCGCCGTATATCTCGTATCAACGCAGCAACCATGCGCGTTTGGAAGAATGGATGTTCATCCTCTTCATTGTTGCCACCCTGTGGTATCTGCCCAAACTGCCCATAGCAACCGTGCTGCTTGTGCGCGACATCACACGCGGCTGTGTGTGGCTTTGGAACAAAATCATTCCTCAACGCAAGCAAATGGATGTGCAACACGAGACGGTGGCAATGCCGTCCCGCCGCGCAGCATTACAGGCATCAGCTTGGGGAATGGCAGCAATACCGTTTATCATTGTAGGCAAGGGGATTGCCAATGCCGACAACATCACGGTACACGAACATGACATCGAATTACCGAAACTCAGCAGTGCATTCGACGGCATCCGCATTGCACAAATCAGCGACATCCATGCAGGGTCGTGGCGCGATGCAAAACCATTCGGCGAGGCACGGAGAATCATCGAACAACTCAAGCCGGATTTACTTCTTATCACTGGTGATTTTGTGAATTTTCAAGCCGACGAATTGAAAATCATCCGCACTGAATTAGAGCGGTTGAAAGCACCGATGGGCGTGTGGGCTTCGCTCGGCAATCACGACCATTACTCGCGCAATCAAGACCACACGCTGCTCAAATCCGTTATCAAGAATACGGGCATCCGGCTTTTGGTGAACGAGAACCACAGCTTTGATGTGAACGGTGAGAAACTGCAACTTATCGGAACGGATAACACCGGTTTAGGGCAGACCTTCGCCGACTTGCCAGCCGCACTTGTTGGCGTTGATGTGAACTATCCAACCATCCTGATGGCGCACGACCCGACATTTTGGGATAAGGAAGTTCGTGAAAAAACGATGATTGATTTGATGCTCAGCGGGCATACGCACGGCGGTCAGGTGGGCATGACGTTTATGGGAACGGAATACAGCGTGGCGCAGCTTGTCTATAAGCAATGGGCTGGCTTATACAACGACGGCGGTCAGTTCCTATACGTCAATCGCGGGCTTGGCACTGTGGGTCCGCCAATCCGCATCGGCATTCCTCCCGAAGTGACGTTACTCACCTTACGCAAACAAAAGCCGTTGTTGGGATAGGTACAGAATTACGCTACTATCACTTCTCTAATTTGACAATCCTATACTACTCTTCATCGCCTTGGAAATATGAGACGTGGCGTTGTTCATCCGAGCCGTGTTTGTATTTCGCCCGCCGTTCGATTTCTTCTTTCAACTTGTCGGCAAATTCTTTCGGTGCGTTATAGCCGTATGTTTTTAGCAGGTAGTTCAGGGCAATAACTTCCGAGATAACCGTAATGTTTTTACCGGGGAAGATTGGCAGCTTGATAGACGAGATATTCACACCCATAATCTCGCGCATGGATTCATCCAATCCGGTTCTGTCATATTCTTTGTTCGGATCCCAATCTTCAAGCTCCACAACAATTTCAAGCCGCTTCTGAAAGCGAATTGCACGGATGCCGAACATCTGCCGCACATCAATTATTCCAAGCCCGCGTATCTCCATAAAATGCTTTACTAAACTCGTTCCCGTACCCATGAGTACAGTATCCCGCTTTTTTGTGAACATGACAATATCGTCTGCCACAAGCCGGTGACCGCGCTCAATAAGGTCGAGTGCGATTTCACTCTTACCGATACCGCTCCGCCCGATAAACAACACTCCCACGCCGTACACATCCACAAAAGAGCCGTGGACTGCACCCTGCACGGCGAACTTATCATCTAAGAATTCGGAGATGAGATGGATTGCCTTCGTGGTTTCCACATCAGTTTGCAGGACGGCGATATTATGATCGGTTGCAATTTTCAGGAGCAGCGGTTCAAGTGTATGGTTGTTTGTAAGCATAATCACAGGAACACTTCTGTCTGCGATATTGATGAATGCCTGAACCCGCCGATCTTCATCCAATGACTGTAAATAATACATCTCGGTGTTGCCAAGCATTTGCAGCCGCTCGCTTGTAAAGAGGTCAGTGAATCCTGTAAGTGCGAGTTGCGGTCGGTGGATATTTTCGTCTTGAAGGACGTTGTCCCAACCGGTCTCGTCATTCATTGAAACGAGCGTCAGGGGCGCATCGAATAATTCCCGTACGGATACCTTGTCATGTTTGATGATGTTGATATTGGTTAACGACATCAGGTCTGTAGTGTTTGTCCATTACTCTTTAATCAGGCGCGCCGATTTCTTTCGGTTGCCGCCCTCCACATGGACAATATATGTACCGGGGGCAAGACCGCTCAACGATAAAGTGGTTTTACCGTATTGAAGAGTCAGAAACTCAGTACGTATCAACTCACCAAGTAAAGACACAATGCGGACGGTGAACAGAGTTGCGTTCTCGAATCCGGGAATTTCTAAGGTAACATGCGTTGATGCAGGATGCGGGTAGATGCGTAGCTGCGATAAGGGGTCGTCGCCTTCAACTGTTAGCGTGTTCTTCACAAAGAGAACGGTGTCGGAGCGGACAATACATCCGCCTTGATTTGAAATAGTGACATAATAACTGCCATTGACCGTGGGGCTGTGCGAGTACGATGTTGCGCCTGTGATAGCATTCACTCCAAGATACCATTGATAGCGCAGACCTACTGTGTTCTCTACCGAGAGTATGTCGTTCATGTTCGTGATTGTTTTTCGCACGGGCGAGTTGAATATGAAAATATCTTTTGCGACGGTAGATGAGCCGCAGACATTATTCACTGTGAGATCGAGCGAGATTTTCCCTTCTCCTGTCGGAATTATGGCAATCGTGTTTGCAGTCCGTTGGGAATATGTCGCTCCTGTTACCGACCAGTTCCGTATGCCGCCTGTACCCGGGGTAGCATCCGTCACAATGATGGTATCGGTAGAGCAATAGTCGTCTCTCTGCACTTGAATAGCCGCACGTTGTAAAGGATTGACGGTAATCATTTGACGGATGACCGAGTCCATACCGCAGTTGTTCCTGACAACGAGCTTAACGCTGTATGGTCCCGAATTCAGATACTGTATTGACGGGTTCCGTTCATTGGCGACAGCGGGGCGACCGCCTTCAAACTCCCACCGCCATTCTATAGGATCGAACTGCGAACGGTCGTTAAACTGAATGATGTCGCCCGGACAGATTGTGGTTTTATCGGCAGCAAAGTCAGGTACAACACCGATATCATTCAATGTGGTGACCATGATTCCGCGCCCTGTGCCTGCATAGAGTTTTCTACCGCTTCGGGCTGCTGAAAAGGTGGCAACAGCGGACTGCATTCCAATAGGTGTCCAATCACTTGTATTATTAACAGTGCGCTTAAAGATACCCTGTGATGTAGCCACAATGAGTGACCTTCCGCAGTTGTCTGTTTTGAAGAATGCGTCATACACCATAGGTTGGTCTCCGTTCAATACCGGCGACGGCGGAGTGATATCAATCC
>JAEUSO010000215.1:0-5614 GCA_016788605.1 Candidatus Kapaibacterium sp.
GATGTCCTATAGTGGTCGTAACACCGGCGTAGGTGTTGAACATCCTCCCACGCATATTTTTTCCATTCAGGATTGCGAAGTAATGCAGCAGGATGATAGGTGACCATCATGCGCGCACCATGATAATCCACCCAAGAACCGCGAAGTTCCGCCATTTTGTATTTGTTTTTCAATAAGGTCTCGGCGGCGGTGAGTCCAAGTGCGAGAATGAATTTTGGTTGGATTAGGGCAAGTTGCTTGTATAAATACGGCTCGCATTGCTCGACTTCATCTGCATGCGGACGACGGTTTTCGGGTGGACGGCATTTGAGAATGTTACAGATGTACACATCCTCGCGGCTGAAATTGATCGCTTCCAAAATCTTGGTGAGAAGTTGCCCCGCCCTTCCGACGAAGGGTATGCCTTGTGCATCTTCATCCGCTCCGGGTGCTTCACCAATAATTACAAGGTCGGCGTTCGGATTACCAGTACCGAAAACAAAATTTGTACGAGATGTTCCCAACCTGCATTGTGTGCATGTATGTATGTTCTTATGCAAGATGTCAAGGGATGTTGCTTGCGTCCATGCTGGTTGCTCCTCGAACATGGTGGTCGAGAAAACAGGCGGTTGAAACACAGGAAGCGGTTGGCTGACGTTTGCAGCGTCTGTTTCCACATTCACAAGATATTCTACTTCTGATAGTGAATCCTGGATTGCTTCGGTAGCTATGTGTACAGATTGTTCAGTTGCACGTGAATGATGGTAGATCATCTCGCCAAACATCTGACGTTGCTGTTCCAAATACCTGATGAGGAGTTCCTTTTCGTTGTTCATCATTCCTCTTGAGAGTACATAAGTGTCACTGATGCGGCAGCATTTCGCGCACGTTCACGCAGTTCGTCGGTTGGGGAATCGCCGTAAGCAAGGGCAACACCCATTCGCCTATATGGTCGGGTAGTCGGTTTCCCGAATATCCGCACGTCCGAGCCGGACAATCGCAAGGCATCATCAATTCCTAAATAGTCCGGTTCGCATGAACTTGTTTCTGTTGCAAGAATAACTGCGCTTGCTCCTGCACGTTCCAATCGTAACTCTGGAATAGGCAAACCCAATATGGCACGGCAATGCAATTCAAACTCACTCAATGTTTGCGTTCCGGCAAGCGTCACCATTCCTGTATCGTGCGGGCGCGGCGACAGTTCCGAGAAGTACACACCGCGTTCCGTTAAAAAGAACTCAACGCCCCATAATCCCGCTCCGGTCAGGGACTCCGTCACACGGCGCGCCATCTCTTGTGCATCACGCAGGTCAGTATCGCTCATCGCACAGGGCTGCCAGCTTTCTTGATAATCGCCCCGCTCTTGTCTATGACCAATCGGCGGACAGAAGAGCGTTTCACCGTTCTTTTGCGTCACAGTTAATAACGTGATTTCCGTGTGGAACGGAATAAACTCCTCAACAATCACCTCAATCAAATCACCCCTGCTTCCATGAATTGCATATTCCCATGCCGCATCCGCCATGCTTTTGTCCTTGACGGTTGATTGCCCCTTTCCCGACGATGACATGAGCGGTTTTACCACACAAGGAACGCCAATCTCGCTTACAGCGGTTCGGAATTCTTCTACTGTGGTGGCATATCTGTACTGTGCGGTTCGCAAACCTAGTTCCTTAGCGGCAAGGTCGCGTATTGCCTTACGGTTCATAGTATAATTTACCGCTCGTGCACTTGGCACAACATGAATACCTTGTGCCTCAAAATCAAAGAGCCGCTCTGTTCGTATCGCCTCAATCTCAGGAACAATTATGTCGGGCTGATATTGCTCAACCACACGTGAAAGTGCGTCGCCGTCGAGCATATTTATGACCTCGTTTTGGTGGGCAACCTGCATTGCAGGCGCGCTGCTGTATGAATCAACGGCAATGACATGCTGACCGAGCCGTTGGGCAGCAATCACAAACTCTTTTCCTAACTCACCTGAACCGAGCAAAAGTATTTTTTTCTTCATGTCATTACGTATTTCCGTTGCGATATTCCGCCACATAATTCACATAATTCTGCGCGGACTGTTCAATCATCCGGCATTCTTCATCGCGCAGTTCGCGAACAACCTTTGCTGGAACTCCGGCGATAAGTACATTCGGCGGCGGATCAAAATTCTCCAACACCAACGCTCCTGCGGCAACAAGTGTATGGTGCTTGATTACCGCTCTATCCATCACCGTTGCGTTCATTCCAATAAGGACATTGTCCTCGATGGTGCAACCGTGCAACACTGCACTGTGACCAATAGTGACATTATCGCCGATGGTCAGCGGATTCTTTTTATGGGTCACATGGAGCATCGCCAAATCCTGAACGTTTGTTCTGTTTCCGATGCGAATCCAATGAACATCACCACGAATAACCGCATTAAACCACACAGAGCTATCCTTGCCAAGAACGACATCACCAAGAATGACTGCACCATGTGCAAGAAAAACCGACGGATGAATTTCAGGATGCACTCCTTTGAATGGCAGTACTGTTGCTGCACAATCGCTTGGGAGTAGGTTCATGGTGCTGTTTTCGGGTGTTGAATGTTGTACGAATTGCAAAAATACATCACGAACAATGGAAGAGGTGTTATTCACGAAATTTGGCTATGTAGTGCGCTGACGTACTGCTGTCATACGCTCAATATATTTTCCTACGATGTCAAACTCTAGATTTATCTGCGTTCCAACCTTCCAATTGTGAATCGTTGTGTTATCCCATGTATGCGGGATTATGGCAACCATAAGTGATGTATCCGTACAGCGTGCAACGGTCAAGCTGATGCCGTCAAGACATATTGAGCCGACTGGTATTATATAGTGTGCAAACTCGGCGGGAATATCAATCCATATTTCCCAGCTATTACCGAGCGAAGTCACCGATGCAATCTGTCCTGTTCCGTCCACATGCCCCTGCACGATGTGTCCGCCTAAGCGTGTTGTCGGTAAGAGGGCGCGTTCCAGATTGACTTCCGAACCGACAGTCAGGTTTCCAAGAGTAGTTTTTGTGAGTGTTTCGGCTATTGCTTGAACAGAAAATCCATTGTTATCATGCATCACGACTGTCAGGCAAACTCCGTTCACAGCAATCGAGTCGTCAATTGAGCAATCATCCAAAATTGCAGATGCGCCAATCGTAAAGCGTTTTCCGCCATTGCCATATTCTTCAACCGATACTATTCTACCCGTCTCTTCAATTAATCCTGTGAACATTGTTGTTGTCGTTGTGTCGTTGAGTAATTTTCCGTTGCCGCAAATCTACTGCGAGCATAGCAACAAACAGATAAGGGTGGTTCACAACCACAATACCACATGACAATCCTCACATCACAGGCGGGAGAATTTGCAGTTTCCGAGATTATGAATGTTGCATCAACAACAGGAGTGGTGCTGCAATCGCTTATAGCCAAACGGTGCGCCGAATCATCCATTTCGTCACTTCATGTAATAGTTCCTACCGGACGGCAGGTGAGGAATCTACAACGCGATGCCGTCAGAGAGTATATGCGGGTGAGTGGAAAACCGCTTACGCAATCTGCGGTGACAACATTAGAAGGTTTCATCAACGCATTATGGTCAAAAGTTCCGGGTGATACACAGCGTACCGAGCTGAGCGATGCTTTTCGGTTGGTACTCTTCGACGAGGCAATACGTCTGTGTGTGAAGAACAATGAACTGAAATTTTTCTCGAAAGACCAACAACCCGTTTCATCAACTGTTACCGAACGTCTTGCCGATGTTATTTACGGACTGCGGCGCAAGGGGATTCGCGTGGAGGATATTGAGCAAGACATCAATGAAGCAACACGCAACCCGCATATTGACATTGAACCGAACCGCCTGCGTGACATCTGCTCAATCTACAAGCGGTATATAGAATTATGCGGTAACAATCTGTTCGATGCGCCGGCGCGACTACAGATAGTGACGGATGCACTGTTAGCACAGTCCTCTACTCTTCAGCCACAAGTTTTGCAAAACGCACTCATACTAATTCAGGGATTTTCCGAGTTCACATTGCCTGAGCAACGCCTGCTCACCGCACTTGCGATGAGAGGGTATCCCGTCGTCGTGACCTTTGATTACACAGAAGTTAATGGTCCGCTCTTTGGTAATCTACATGATACAATTACCGCGCTTAAAGAGAACGGATACAGAGATAAGAGCAGCACGACCTCAACGAAGAATCTTCATGGGACAGAATACATCAAACGCTGGCTCTTCAATACGGAAAAAGATATTCGCAATACGGAGTTTGACGAATCGTTACGGGTAGTGGCGTGTGAGAATATCAGAGATGAAGTGCAAACAATTCTCCGTTATGTTAAGCACTTGATTATCCATAAAAAGCAAGACCCGGGAACGATTGCGATTGCGATGCGAATGCCGGAATCATACTCTCCTCTGTTCCGCGAATACGGCGAGTCGTATGGCATTCCGTTGAATATCACCGACCGGTATTCATTACGCAACTCCCCTGTTGTCACCGGCATCTTCGCCGTCTTGAATATCATCGCCTACGATTACCGGTTGCAAGATGTACACCGTGCATTGCAGAACCCGTTTATCACTTTCAAGGATGCAGACGGCAAGCCGATAGATGCAGTGAATCTCTATGATATGGCAGTGGAACTTCGCATCCGTTCACGATATGGTCGCAACGCTGCGTCGCAATGGCTGCAAACATTCGAGCGGTATATCGCCAATCAAAAAAAGTATATCAGTTCTGTCAGTGATGACGGCATCACCGATGAGAATGATGTAATGACTTTGCACCGTTCGTTATCGCGTATCCAAAAAGCATACAACGATTTCAAACACGTTACCTCATACCTAACCGTACCGAAACGCAAACAACGGGCTTCGGAATTTACCCGATTCATTAAGGAAAGCATCATCGTTGGGCTTGGTATCCGCTCAACACTTGAATCATTGATACAGAATATCGTAGAAAATAGTGATAACTCCTTACTAACAAAGGACATCCTTGAGCGCGACACACGGGCATTCGCCGAATTTCTTCGCATCCTTGATGAGATTGCCTACATCCTCTCGAAACGCAACGGCGACGCGCCTGTGTCATTCGACGAATATCTGCGTATTCTCAATTCCGCAGTACGAGGTTCACGGTATCAAATCAAGGAAGAAGCCGGAGCGGGCGTTATGGTCACATCACTTGAACAACTGCGTGGTATTCCGTTTTCGAATGTCATTCTGTGTGGATTGAACGATGGCACATTTCCGCTTGCCTATTCACCGGAAGCGTTTCTTGGACGCGAATTGCCCGACAGTGAACAACGCCACATCCAAGCAGAACGGATGCTATTCTACCACACACTTACAAACAATCCCGACGCGCTTTCAACGCCGT
The DNA here is from genome assembly GCA_016788605.1 of Candidatus Kapaibacterium sp. GTDB lineage: Bacteria > Bacteroidota > Ignavibacteria > Kapaibacteriales > NICIL-2 > JAEUSO01. Next base: position 5,389 of record JAEUSO010000215.1, read on the forward strand.
CGCACATCCTGCTGACCTACCCGCAATTCACGATGAATGGCGAGGATATGGTTCGCTCGCCTTTTGTTGAGAACATCTTAAAAATCAGTTCGCCACTGCAAAAGTCAAACGGGGTTCAACTCATTTCTTCCACGTCAAAACTTCGCACGTTGGTTCATACTACAGGTGCGAATGAATCAACAGAGTTGAATACTCTGAGCGATCAACAACGGCGTGATTATCTGTG
>JAEUSO010000215.1:5624-5853 GCA_016788605.1 Candidatus Kapaibacterium sp.
CCGCAGATTGCTACTCAGATGAATTGATGCATCGTACAGCAATGAGCACCGCAGTTGCAGTGAGTACGCAAGCACGCTACATCGAGAAACGGGAACGTTATGTTGATGAATTGTTATCTACATCACTCAACCATGATTCACACATACACCAACGTATTTCCGCCGCATTAACGGAGCATACCGGCAAGGCATTTTCAGTCAGCCGCTTGGAACAATTCGCTTTGTGCCC
>JAEUSO010000216.1 GCA_016788605.1 Candidatus Kapaibacterium sp.
TCCCGATAACCGACCGTGAGCCGGATAACACACCAAGCCATGTTTGAATATGCACAGCAATCGGCTTCCGAGCCAAAAATACGAGCGGTGTTACAATGAGCAATGCTGCCACTGCACATACTACATCGGTCAATCTCTTGAATAGCCGGTTGCGGAAACGCCCCAACGGATAGTCGGGTAACACACCTGTATCGCTGACTTCGTTGATAATCCGCGACACAACAAGGTCGTCGTATCCGTCGGCAACATGATACTTCACTCCGTATTCCGCCGTCTGCATCAATGCTCCGAGTATGAGCGTACGGTCAATCGCCGAATCGGCGATAACGACTTCATCCACATCATGCTCACGAACAATTTTCGCAAGGTATGTGATATTGCCAAGTACAGGAATCATGGATTCTTCTGTGTTGCTATCAGTATTCAATGCAGTTACCCGACCGATAACCGAAACGGACGACACATCGGCTTGAAGGATACTTTTTACTAAGTGATGTGCTTCGCTACCGGCTCCGACAACAATAATACGTCGAACCTGTCGCCCCGCAAATGAATCAAACAATGCAACCAGCCCGCGCACAAGTAGCGACACCGCCATAGAAAAACCGATTGTCATGAGCAACACACCCCTGCTGAACGCAAAGTCGTTCCAGTAATATGTTGTTGCCGAGAGAATGAAGAATCCGATAAGATAGCCGGTAACTACGCGCCGCGCGCTCGGCGAATGATATTCAAAGTATTCACCGCTGAGAATCATGGAGCAACCAAGGACAGCGGTAAGAACGATAAAGACAACCGGATATGCGTAGTCGGGAAAACCGAACGGGCTTTTGAATCGAAGCGACGTTGCAAGCAATAACATACCGTTTTGGATAAGCATATCACAAAACATAAGGATGAATTCACGTTTGCGGCGCAACATAAAGGCAATGCCCATTCGCAGCATAATGCCCATTCGTAGAAAAAGAAGAAAGATCTTCGATTTACCATAGTGTTTGCGGGCAAAGACAACCATCGCATCGTAGAATACCCGCACTTCATTCATTGAACTCCTGCGCGTACTTTCACCCTTAAAATGTATGATACTTGTCGAATGGACATACGATGTGTTGTATCCCGCCTTCTTCATCCGGTAACATAAATCCAAGTCCTCGCCGTACATAAAGTAATCGGGATCGAAGCCGCCGGCTGATTTCAACGCATCGGTTCGGCAGAACATAAATGCACCAATGACAGCATCCACCGTATATGTTTCGTCAGGACTGCGATAGAGTTGATTATATCTTGCAAAAAGTGGTGAGTTAGGAAACAATGCTTGCAATCCGAAGAGCTTGCAAAACGATGCCCACGGAGTCGGGAAACCGCGCCTGCATTGAACTTGAAACGTACCGTCGGCATTCAGCACTTTGCAACCGGCAATACCGCTTGCGGGATTCGTTTCCATGAACCGCACCATTGTACCGATTGTGTCTTCCGCTATGATTGTATCTGGATTTAGCAGTAATGTATATTGCGATTCGCTCTTGGTAATACCAATGTTATTCGCCCTGCCGAAGCCGATGTTTTCAGGCAACGGAATAAACTCGACCCACGGGAACTGCGGTTGTAAGTATTCTATGGAATCATCGGCGGAATTATTATCAACGACGATAACGCGAAGCGGAGCGGTGTTATGAACACGCTCGATGGATGAGAGGCACTGATAAAGGAAATCGCGGACGTTATAGTTCACGATAACGATAGTCACCACGGGACTGAAACCGCTCTGTGATTGTGATGGTGGTATATGTGCCGCTGTGCGGGTATCCTGTTTCATCAGCGGCAATTTACGGAGTGGCGCACTTACACTTTGCCAAAGAGCGATGCAATCTTCAACTTCCACACAAGGAACGCCGCTTCATACACAATGTTCTTACTCATTTTCGACGTACCGTTCACCCGGTCAACAAAGATGATGCTCAGTTCCTTAATGCGCGCACCGCCCTGCCAGGCACGGAAGTTCATTTCAATCTGGAAAGCATAGCCGTTGGATCGGATGGTATCGAGGTTGATTTTGCGGAGTACGTCTGCGCGAAACGCTTTGAAACCGCCCGTTGCGTCCTTAATCGGCATCCGTGTGATAAAATGCGTATAGACATTTGCGAAGTAGCTTAACAAGAGCCGCCCCATTGACCAATTCACAACATTTACTCCGGTAATATACCGTGAACCGATGGCAAGATCGTTTTCCTTCAGCGCTTCAATCAATCTGGTCAGATCGGTTGGATTATGTGAGAAATCGGCATCCATCTGACAGATGATGTCGTACCCGTTTTCAATGGCGCGGGTGAACCCCGCACAATATGCAGTGCCCAATCCATTTTTACCCGGACGTTGAAGTATGTCGAGTGAGGGGTCGGTCTTCATCCGTTCCAACACGTAGCTTGCCGTGCCGTCGGGCGAGTTATCATCCACAACAAGTATATGCAAACCGGGCACAGCCGATTGCACAGCGTCAATCATTGCGCCGATGTTCTCGCGCTCATTATAGGTTGGGATGACGACGATGGACTTCACGTACTGGATTCCTTGATTCGGTTATGCCTGCCCATGTCCACGAAGGACAGTGAACACGGTTCTGAAAATAATCTCAATATCGAGTTTGATAGACATGTTTTCAATATAAAAGAAATCATAGCGCAGGCGCGCCTCAATTTCACTCATTGACTCGGAATACGTAGTGTATTTGATTTGCCACCAACCCGTTAGTCCCGGTCGCACACGGTGGCGGCGGTTGTAATAAGGGAATTGCGCGTTGAATTTCTCAACAAAATTCGGCTGTTCGGGACGCGGTCCCACAATACTCATTTCACCGATGAGGATATTCCAAAACTGCGGGATTTCGTCGAGGTGGGTTTTACGGAGAAAATAGCCAAAGCGCGTTACGCGGGGATCGCCCACTTTTGTCCATTGCCGACCGTGTTTCTCGGCATCCTGAACCATCGAACGGAATTTGTAAATGCGGAACACGTGACCGTTTCTGCCGACACGCGGCTGAGAATAGAGCGGATTGCCGCGTGATTCCAACCTGATGATGAGCATAATAAGCAACCAGAACGGCAGCCCCAAAACCAAGACAGCAATACTCATCAGAATATCCATTGTCCGTTTCATGGCTTCTTCCCAAGGTTTAAGAAGTTCGGGATTAACCTCGATAAGCTGCGAGCCGTATATCTGCAAGGTCTTGACCTGACCGGTGACAATCTCATATAAATCAGGGAGGATTTTAACGCTGATACCGCGGTCGTTTGCCTGCGATGCTATTCGAAGCATCGTGTCATGGTCTGCGGAATCCAGCCCTACAAGCACAACACTTGGCATAACACTCTCAATAACATGTTCAAACTGCTCAATCGCACCAAGAAGCGGCGCTGCTTCACTCCACGACTGTTGTTCCTTTCTGTCTAAAACAACTCCCCGGACATCATAGCCCCACGCAGCATCGTACACACCGTGTCGGTACAGTTCCAACGCTTTGGCGTATGTACCTACAATAACAGTTGGGAGCGTAATACGCTTCGTGATTCGCAAATAGCGTTGAACTTTGCGGGCAATAAACCGCATTGTACAAACAACGACGAACATCAACATAATAAAGAAAAGCAGCTTAACCCGGATATAGCCGCTTTCCATCAGAAACGCAACTGTCAGCATAGTTCCTGTGATGAACATGGATTTGGCTACGGTGAAGAACTCATCAAATGGCGAACGTATATACCAATTTTTATACAATCCGCTGAGCCAAAACACTCCTAACCAAAACACTATAAGCGTTGCCAACACTGTAACGATAAACTCCGGTGTTTTGACGATTGGATTTGCATCGGGAGAGCTGAGTTTCCAGAAATAAAACACAATGGCACTGCATACTATAGCAAGGATATCCGCCCCGGCTTGAAACACCACGGGCGAATACTTCGACTTCCACATACCAAAAACACTGTTGCGACGGGAATCTTTGAATGGAACTGACGCTGTTATCTCCGACCGTAGGTCAGCGTTCTGCTCTGCAATATGAAGTGTTTCCAAACCCATCGTTTCTACGGTCGTTGTATGATGGCAATGATATTATAGATTGAAAACAACAGACCGACAATGCCTGAAATTGCACCTGTGTAGGATGCATACCGTGCTAACTGCGTACCCAACGGTTCATCGGGCGGGTGCGGCACATAAATCTGGTCGCCGGATTCTACGATTGTCTCTTTGTCGTTTAACCAAACACCGTTACGTCCTTTAATAATGCGCTCGCGTCCTTCGTCTGCGTTTTCAGTCATTCCACCTGCAAGAGCGATATATTCCTTCATAGTCCGGTTCGGTACAAACTCAATATACCCCGCCTTTTTCACTTGCCCGAATACATACACCTGCTTTGGATTTTTAGGCACAACAATCACATCACCATCACGCAATTTCACATTATCATTCGATGATTTATCACTCAATGCCTTCGTGAATTCTGCCGAGACAATCGGTCGGCGGGCAATCATGTCAATCATAAACCGCATTGTGTCTTCAAGAATCAAATTCGTGTACTGCAATTTTTTCACCCGCTCAAGAGATTCATTTTGGAGCAGCACATCATTCGTCAGTTCACGCCGGACAATGTACCCTAACGGAAGATATGCTTCTGTAGTAACACCACCTGCTTTTTCAATGACATCCGTCAATTTGGTTTGATGTTCTTCGATACCATACACTCCCGGATTCACTACTTCGCCAATCACTCGCACAATACCTGTACGTTGCGATTTGATGCCTGACACAGGCGTTGCATCATCAATAAATACTGCATCACCGGGTTGAAGTGCGCAATCGGACGGTGCGCCAATACTAAGTGACTTATCTGTGCGTACTTCTTTCGTTGTTCCACCGGATACTACACGGACACGTGGATTTTCGCACGTGGCAATGCCGCCTAATTTCAGAAGAAATGATAAACTGTCGCCTTGTTTCCAGACCGTTGTCGTGGGGCGAAGCACCGCACCACTAATAGAGATTGTTTCTCCGAGTTGATTATCAGCCGGCACATACACATCATCCCCTTCACGCAGATACGGGTCAAGATGCGTATAATTCATGGCAGTAGCTTTATCAAAATCGCATTGCGTCATTGTACCCGTGCTGTTTATAACAATAACATTTCGCATTGCATACGGCGGTAGTACTCCAGACGGCGGACTGACAATGTTACGATCGCGTGTTGCTTGTGTGGTTTGCCCGAATATCCGCGCTGAAGCTGCAAACACTTTTTCGTCGGCGGTTGCCTTTGGCTGCATGGCAAGTTTAATAAGCGACGACACTCGCATTGTTGCAGAAAGAGTATATGTTCCGGGATTGAGTACATTGCCGCGTACAGTGACAAATACCGAACGGGGTCGCTTTAGCCCAACATAACATGGGATATTAGGAGTGCGTACTTTTTGAATTGCAATAATTGTATCACGTGCTTGCGCCAATGTTTTTCCTAAGAGCGATACTAATCCGATACGTGGAATTGCAACAGAATTTTCTGGCGACACAACAAGGTATTCCTCTAAAGATGCGGCATCAAGTTTCTGAAAACTCAAGACATCGCCCGGTCCGACCATATAAAATTCCGGCTTGATGATATTATCATACGGCACTTGATCGGTCTTTGTCAGTGCATCTTGTGCCGAGCGCATTTGGGTGGATTGCTGGAATAACTTTTCTGTATCGAATGCGCCGCCCGTTACCGTACTTTGTGCAAGCAGCCCGGTACAAACAACAAACGACAATATACTAATGCAGAGAATGAGGGATTTCTG
>JAEUSO010000217.1 GCA_016788605.1 Candidatus Kapaibacterium sp.
GTTGTTGAGCCGAATCCTTCGCCCTACCGCGTGTTCCTGAACGACACAAACAACTGGGTTGTACCTACCGAACAACTTGCCCGTTTGGGTCTCGCCTCCTACGTTGGTTTGAACCGCTCGATGATAGATAACGTGGTTATCAAAAAGAGTATGGAAGATGCAATCCATAACGTCGTTGTCGAGCCGGTGAACGCACTGTTCTCTTCATATTCATCAACGGTGAGCGACCACCTGCCAGTTACAACGCGCTTGTTCCTGAACGAAGTTGTCACTTCAGTACAAGAAGAGCCAACTGTTGAAGGTGCTGCAATTCGTATTGCCCCTAATCCTGTATCTACCAACGGTTCTGTTGAACTCGTGAACGAAACGCCGGGTATGGTCAGCGTCACTGTTACCGACGTACTTGGCAATACGGTTATGACATTGGAGAACGGAATAATGGAAGCGCAAATCAAACTCTATACAGTTGATGCAACACAGCTTGCAAGCGGCACGTATTCTATCGTCATGATGAAGAACGGTGCAAGCACCCGCGTACCCTTTGTTGTTGTGAAGTAGATTCGATTTTCCGATAAATAAAAAAGGCGGTTACGCATGTAGCCGCCTTTTTTTATGCTGTGAAACGTGTACGTTTTTACTTCAACGGTGTCGAGATATTCACCATAACAGTCCGGCAGTAGAACCGACCTTCCGGCGTATCGTTTTTGTAGATAAGTTCATCGTTGCCGATACCAAAGGCATTGGTCTCAGGTACACCGAGAATCTTTGCTATCTCAACCGCCCGCTGTTGCGAGAGCGCTTTGTTGTAATCACTCGCACCGATGCGGTCGGAATACCCGATAACCGTCACCGTCGAGCGCGGGCTGATGTTACGCTTGATAAGGTCAATAATCCGTTGCGCCGAGGGCGGAATCGAACTCTCGTTAAATCCAAAGGTGATCAAGCTGTAGCGCAAATTCTTCAAATCTTTCGGCGATGTTTGCTGGACTTTCACTTCTGTATAATCGCTTGCCGCAGTTCTGCCGTTTGTATCCACCGCCTCGGCACGTATGCGGATGGGTTGCTCGGTAACAATGCGGTCGGCACGGGCATCTGGTTTCCATGTGATGTCACGGGGAATGTCACCTGTTCCACTAATCGTCTTGAGCAATACGCCGGACTGAAACGCATCAACCGTCCATGCCTTGACGGGTGATTTTGCCTCAACGGGAGTATTCATCACAAACTTCGCCACGTTCGTCTGACGGAGTGAATCATTGAATGTAATCGGGTCGAGCAGTTCGGGAATTGAAGGGACGATTTCCACTCTGCGGTTCTCCGCCTGACCATCGCTTGTTTTGGAATTTGACGGTGTTGCAGGCAGATTGCGCGACTCAATCATGATGCGATTCTCATCCACTTTCCAGACATCGGTCAAATACTTCTTGATTGACGTTGCACGGCGGCGAGAGAGACCCACATTCGCTTTTTCATCACCAACATCTGCATTACATCCGACAAGGGTAATCGTCGTGGACGACAACTGGTTCATACGCTTGCCAATCAGATTCAAAATCTGATAATAGACATCAAGCGTTGATTTTATAGTCAGTTCCGACGGCTCGTAATTGCGTGTTTCGGAAGCGTCCAATTGTTTATATCGAGGAGCAATCGCATCGCTGTTGTTATCAAAAAACACGTAGTTAATCATCGCAAAGTAATTCGATGTAATCACGTTGCTGACCACAAGCGGTTGCGGGATTTCCGAATCGGCATTATCATAAAGTTTCACCTGCGGGGGTGCTTTGAAAAGTATCGCTGCAAGCGGGTCGGGAAGTTTTGAATCAGGCGATACAGGTTTCTTGCCATCCGGTACTGCGGGGTCTGTATAGGGATAGAATGCACTGTTAGTGAATGAGGTATACACCAGCGACGCGCCCAAACGGAGCACATTCACTTTCCACTCCACTTCCTTATTGATATTACCAACACCGAGCGAATAGGAGACCTCCGGTGCTAAACTCATTGAACCACGCGCATCAAGAGGAATACCATACGAGAGCCCCATCCGTAACGACGGCACAAGCGACGAGCGTTGCTGAATATCCCCGCTTAACTGCAAGCGTGTTTTCGTCTCATTCTCAAACACCTCATTACGAGGACTAACAAGCATTTCTTTCTGTGCATACGTTGCTTTTGTCAGCAATGCCAAGTCCGCGCCAAGCGTAACATATAACCTGTTTAACGGATTGATTGAGACAGACGGGATGAAGGAAATTGCCTGCAACTTTGCATCAATACTATGTTCGGAAACAGCATTGACCTCCGCGCCATTACGAAAGAGAATATGATTTTCATTGGCTGTTATCAACCCGCCGAGCGACTGCAGCTCAGCACCGAGCTGCAACCCGATTCCTGAACCAAGTTCCTTCCGAAACCATGCACCGATATTGATACCGTTGCCACTACCCGATGTGAACTCGGGGCAGCAGTTCGGTACATTCGGAAGCGCGTCGAATTTGGGCTTCTGTTGATTCATGCCATACGAACCGCACGCGCCCGCCTGCCAATCAACAGTATCAGGTACTGCAGTATTCTGTGCACACACGTTCATAGCAAACAATGAACATGCGGCTACTGAAATCAAGAATGGTTTCATCATCAATACGCTCCGTTATTTTACGATAAGAATCTGCTTCGAGAAGATTTCGCTGGGTGTTTTCATCATCAGAAAGTACGTGCCGTTCGGTACGTCTTCCAAGTATGCCGTGTGGGTATAAACACCGTTCACCGTCGGGCGTGAGAAGAGCATTGCCGCCGTCCGTCCCGACATATCCACGATGAACATTTCGGTTGTCCCTTTTTCGCCAAGTTCATAGTCCACGTTCATCAGATTGCCAGCCGGCTGGGGATATACCTTTATCAGCCCCGCAGCGTAGCTTGACTTTACCAGCCGTGTTGTGTCACCCTCGCGGCAGAGGTCAATCACCGATACCTCGCCATCTTTGTTGAATGTTCGGATTTGTCCGACGGGACGGTTGGCATCGCTGAACCAAATCACCGTATCAATTTTGATAAATCCTCGCGGGGCATTACCCAAGCGAACAGTGAACGACATATTGCCAAGTGTGCCGATGCTGTCCGGCACATTACCCGTAATCGTGAATGTCGCCTCACCCTGTACGAGTGTTGCATTTAAAGTTGGGTCGGGTTGGAGGACGGTCGAGTTAATCCTTATGCGCGCCTCGAAGCGTTTGATTCGCAGGTACTTCAGATTCTTCGATGACTCAAGGACAAGAGGAATCGTGATGCGCTCGTTCAGACGCGCCTCGACATTCGGTACGGCAACCACCGCAGCTACTGGAACGCTTTGCATCATCTGACGCGCCGCATACCAAAAGCCGATGTTCTTCTTGCGGTCAATCACCGAGCGGCGACCCGTGATGGACTGTCCCACCGTGCCTTGATGCTTGTTTCCGTTCGCAACGTTCTCTTTGCTCGTCACACCGCCCGCACCCATCACAGAGCGTGGCAACGATGTTGCTTGAGCCAGAGAAGATTCAGACGCAAAGCCAAGCAGCAACGCGACAAGTACTAATATCGCAAGTGGTTTCATTCGTGAAATTCGTTTGGTTCTCATAATCGTTTATCGGTTAATCCGTACCGGAAGCGGTGTGCTGATAACACCGTCACCAAGTACCTGGATATAATACACTCCGTTTGGTACGGTCGCTCCCTGCCTGTCGGTCACATTCCATGATAGTGATGTCGTTCCGCTTGCAAGCGCAGCATTATACAACCACTGAATATCCTTGCCCCTGCTGTTAAACACTCGCACTTGAACACGGTTTGCATTTGCCTGTGGCGATGTCATTGTCAAAGTCACATTTCCGGCGGTGTTCGGGTTTGGCGATGTTTGCGCCACAACAACGTTCGCAATCGTTGAGCCGGTTGCATCCATACGCGAGAGTCCGAGATTCACAGGAACAACAATGGCAAACACGGTATCACGGTTCACGCCATTATCCGTGAGTTGGAGCGTGACAAGATAGACACGCCCGTTTCCGCCGCGACCGATACGTTCGGCGCGAAGGTCGAACTGAGTATCGGCGGTATTGAGCGTTGCGTTTTGAATATCATTCGGCTGGTCGTTCTCTGCTACACCTGCGTCCGCTTCGGTACTTGTTATGGACTTGAGTTGCCATGACGGATTCGAGCCGTTGACGATACTCACACTGAGGTTGATGGGCTTCATGCGTTGGTCGGCATGTAGCACTCGTTTATCAAAGCCGATGGTAAAGGTGGCGGGAGTTCCTAACGCACGGATGGCAAAGTCATACGCCGCCTCATCGCAATCATTGGTATTGACTGATACCGTTGCGGTTCTGAACCCGCTACCGCCGGAAACAAAATTCACTACAAAAGTGGTTGATGATGTAGCATTGACGGTCGCCGGTAATGTGATTCCGGCTATACTATATTCTGAAGCATTTGTCCCAGAGAGTATCATATTTGACACAGTGAGTGCTGTATTCCCTGTGTTTTGAATAGTGAATGTTCTGCTTGCGTTCGAGCCGAAGTCCGTGTGGTTTGCTGTACTTGTGGTTGTAGCACCCTTCACGATGTCCGAACTATTCCCTTGCAGATTGATTTCCGGTGCCGTGACTGTACCGCAACTCGTTCCAGTCGTTACTCCTCCTGGCGATGTCCAGTTAGAGGTTGTGCCTGATAAAGTGAAGTTGGTTAGCGTTCCGTTTGACCCGCCACTCACGGAGTTAGTCAGTGTCGTCAATCCTGTATTTGAACCGTCTGCTACGCCCTGATTAAACTTGTAGTATGCCACAAGTCCGGTTTCATTTCCGGCAAGTTCGCAGTTACGGAGTTGGGAGATTTGGTCGCAGGTACGAGCTGTGTTCCAAATTCGTGCTTCGTCAATTTGACCATTGTAATTGTAAGTACCATCGGAAAGTGCTGCCCCAATTACAAATGGCACATTAGGACTTGGTGCAACAGCAGGTATCGAACCAAACATAGAAGAGTTCTGAAGAACACCATCTTTGTAGAGTTTAATTCTGTTCGAAGCTACAGATTGTGTTCCGTCGTACACTGCGGCTAAATGTACCCACGTGTTTGTTGGAACTACACCCGCATCTGTTATAGCACCATCCTGATTACCTACTTTCAAGAAGAACATTCCGGAATTGGCAAATCCAGTATGGATTGTGTTTGTACAACAGCCATTCGCACCTTTACCAACAAGTCCAACACCACCTATTCCATCCCATTTTACCCAATGCTCAATTGTAAAATTAGCGACCCCATCGAGCGTTGTATTTGTGCCTGTCAGTGCTACATAGTCATTCGTACCTCCTAACGCCAACGCCGCGCCCTGCCTGCCTCCGCTGACAGTAAATGTATAAGGTGCTTCGTCGCAATCGTTGTTTGCTATACTGATTGTTGCCGTCCGCGTGCCGTTTGCTGTCGGGGTGAAGGTAACGATGAAGGTTGTTGATGTTCCTTGTGTAATCGTTGCAGGGAATGTGATTCCGCTCACAACAAACTCTGTTGCATTTGTACCGCCGACGCTGATTCCGCTCACCGTTAGGTCTGATGTACCTGTGTTTTGAATGGTGAACGTGCGGGCAAGTGATGTTCCGGTAATTCCTCCAAAGTCGGTGTGGTTTGTAGCACTTGTGGTAGTTGTACCGCTAACAATGTCATTACTGTTGCCTTGAAGGTTGATTTCCGGTGCAGTGACTGTACCACAACTTGTACCTGTCGTTACGCCGCCCGGTGAAGTCCAGTTTGATGTTGTGCCTGATAAAGCGAAGTTGGTGA
>JAEUSO010000218.1:0-237 GCA_016788605.1 Candidatus Kapaibacterium sp.
GCTCAACAACCGACATCAGGATATCATCATTGAAATCGCCGAGAACGATAACGTTGTCATTCTTGTAAAAATCGTTGAGGTACTTATGGAATGTCTCGGCATCAATACGGCGGCGTTCGTAATCCTCTTGCTGTGTTGCTGTGGCAGTTGCCTTTGCGTGGATGTTAAACAGCATGAGTTTGCGTGACACACCGTTCACTGTAGCATTAACAGCAAGGCGGAATGGAAAGCGTCCAT
>JAEUSO010000218.1:247-5805 GCA_016788605.1 Candidatus Kapaibacterium sp.
CATGCCTGTGCGCCGCCATTGACAGCTAACCCGCTCTCGACTTTTTCAACCGTTTGCTTGTTGAAGAGATAAGCCATTTTTTGAGTTTGATTAATTTCTGATGCAATGAGTGTGTTGTATCCTATTGCAAGTGAGTCGCGCAGACGATTCAGTGCATCTTCCGACACCACCTCTTGAAGTGCATAAATGTCAGCACCAACAGAATCCATTGCGCGGCGGATACTTGTGAACTGGCGTGCTTTATCAGTCGGACCTGCAGAATCACCCGGAACATCCACTTTGCCAAACCACAATAAATTCCATGTTGTGATATCCATTGTACGTGACTTTGAGACCGTATCACGCTCTATGACAAGACCAAGGTCGGCGCCAAATCGAGGTTGTATCTGGTAAGTGCCACGGAATTGCGAAACAACCGCCGTCATATCAACATTATCAGTTGGTATTTGCGCTTGAGCAACTGCTATATCAGTAGCGCGGTCAATCCGTACTTGAATGGAATCACCTTGAGCGTTCTTCACAAAGTAATTGACATCACCTTGAAAGAGTCCTGTTTGTGTGAACTTCACATTACGCAAACGGATGAGTGTCGCCTCGGATGCCTCGCCGACAGATGTAATTGCCACTGTCCGCGCTGCCTGTGGTACACGTGCAACCGGGATGACGGTAAAGACAAACTTTGAACCGGCTATTTGTCCGAGACCTGTGCCGGGTTGTCCGGTCGTGGCTTGAAACTCTTGGTACGTTCCACCGGTGATATGCACCGAATCGCCAATCGCGACACCGCTGCGGAAATTATTATTGAAGATTGCGATGCCACCCGTGCCATCTTGAATAAAGCACGTATTGGAAAATTGATTGGCAACCGTTACACGACCTGCTACAATTTCGCCTGCCTTAATGGTATCCGATAATGAGCGCTGCTTGAATTGGTTTATTGGTATTACTTGCGCGGTGGCTGTTATTGTTGCACACCATGCTATTATGAACAACGAGGAGAGTATTCTCATGTGTTACCTTTCTGTGAGTGAATTATTGAACTGATTGAATTTTCATGTTTTGTTGTACAGATGTTCCATTGCGAGAATCATAGAGAAAAATATGATAGCATTTTCCGTCTTGAAGCTGAACTGTTTCCTTCGCAATGGTATCCCGTGTATCATCGTTAATTGCACTAACACGGATTGTACCTGTTTGTGCCTTGTAGAGCGGGGTAATAGTTTGTGCGTCGGTGACGAACGGTGTGAGCATGAGCGTATCAACATAGACCGAGATAAAAGTTTCCTCACATGCATTGATGACCCTCATTGCAGCGCGTCCGGCAAAGGGACTAACAGCGGTGTCAATAATCGGGCGCAGAAAATCGGTGATGCTGGTGCCGCGAACGACAAATGTGTATGATTGGTTGTCGGCGAGCGTATAGGTGTTCAGTGCAATCCGTCCGTTGGCTGATGAATCGTTCGGGTTGCGTATTTCAAAGACCCGTGCATACCGCGAGCGCACATCAATCGGGTTGCTCAACATCCCGTTGGTGAGCGATGTGAGTACCATTTGTGAATCTAACGTGACACTCACATCGGGTGACTTAATCTGTGCGTTGAAGATGCGGACTTTTGCCATGCCTGTCTGGAATACTGCGACGTTATCGCTGCACGATTGAATGCAGCCGGCAAGAATGCTAAGTACAAGCAGGTTATAGATCTGTTTCATCATCTTAGAAATTATAGCGGATACCGAGTTGCATACGCCAACGGGAAAAGAAATTATCTGTGTCGTAAATACCGGGGCGACCATTCGAGAGAACAGGATCGGTGAAGCCCATATACATCCTGTTTTGGCTGTCGAATATCACGGTCTGGTTATTTACGCTTGTTCCAGCGGTCATCAGTCGGAAACTCTGTCCGGTAACGAACCTCTGTAAACCCCAGTCACTGCTTAAAAAGTTGAGAACGTTTTGCATATCAAGGGTGATGTCAATGCTTTGTGTACCGGATGTCGGAATTGTTTGCGCTAACCGAAGGTCGAGTTGATGAATAAACGGTTCGCGCATCGAATTACGGGGAAGCACTTTTCCCTTGTTCTCACGCAGCACAGGATTTTCGTTAATAAACATCATCATCTGATTCCAGATTTGATCTGAAGTCCGTAAGTCAAGTTCGCTTGCTTTGGTCATGACAACCTTCGTATTCAGGTCATTATCATTCGGGATATAAATCAGGTCGTTAGTCGTTACATTGTCACCATTCACATCATTTAGATAGGTGAAGCTGAACGGACGACCGGAATTGCCGGAGTAGAACAGCCCGATTGTCGTGTTGCTTCCTTTGCCCAGAAAATCAAAGAGATTACACAAGTCGTACCTGTACGAAATGTTCGCCATTATCCGGTGCGGCACATCAAAGTTAGAACGACCGAGTGCGGGCTTGTTCGGGTCAATAACATCCGTACCAATCCAATTCGATGATGCGGTTGCCGATGTACCTTCCGCTAAATCGAATGCTGCACTTCGGGTATAGGAAAGCATGAAGGAGAGTCCGGGAATCAACTCGTTCGATGGGTCTATATTCAGCATTGCCATACCCGAATATTGATACCCTTCGTTACGGTTCGAGAGATAAATCACTTGGGTGAATTCGCGCGCTGCATTCGAATCGGTCCGACCAGTACCGGGCGGACGCTGGTAGAGCGGACGGTTGTCAAGCGGGGAGAAGGGAAGTGCGGCATTGCGTTTCAGATTGATATTCGAGAACTGCACGGTATTGAGTGATGCGGAATACATTCCTTCGGCAGTGATAGATATTCCTTTTGCAATTCGGATATCAGTTGCCAGAGTGGATCGCCACACCTGGCTTGGTTGAAAATCACGTGAGGTCAGATTGATTGCCGATGTTTGGTCGCTTGCTCCTGCAAAACGTCCGTCGCCCGGTCGCAGCGGATTATTGGGATTCAAATCAACAATGAGATTGCCACCGCCGACTTGTTGTAAAAATCCTGCTGAAGCATTGTTATCTGTTCCCACCTGAACGCGGAACAAATCAACGCCGGTATTCGAGAATTGATTCGACAGCCACACGGCAACCACCCGACCGGTAAAGAGTCCCGTGCCGCCGCGAAGTTGCAACGAACGGTCGCCAAGCACATCATAATTGAAGCCGATTCGGGGTGAAAAGAGTGGTTGAGTTTTCGGCAGGTTGTCCGTTCGTAAATCAGTCGGGATTTCCTGATTCACACTTTTTTGAGTTTCATCAAGCGCGGCATATCTGTTGGCGAGTGAGTCGAAACGCCGGGCAAACAAGGAATTGGAATACGGAGAACTGAGATAAATCGGCATGTCGGCGCGAAGACCGTACACGAGCCGAAATTGCTTATTGACTTTCCATTCATCCATCACATATAATCCGGTTTGAATCATGCTCCATGCAGCACGTGGCATCGGGTCGCCACCGGTGACGGCAAGATTGGCGTAACTGTGTTGGTAGAAACTCGGTGTGCCGTCGCGGAATGCCTGCACATCACGGAAGGTGTAGTTGCCAAAGTAGTCGGTAATGAAGAGGTTATTGAAACGGTAGTACTCATTATGAGTGCCGATTGTTATTGTGTGCTCGTCCATGAAGTACGAAAAGTCGTTTGTCAGAGCCACTTGCGTTTGGTCGAGTCCATTCGCCTGCGAGTTCCGCTCTGGACCGAAGACCACACTCTCATTATTACTAAGCATGATTTTCACTTGCGGAAAATTAGCGGCGCGCAGGACTCGGTCGTCGTTAGTTTGAGTGACGGCAATACGCAACTCATTGGCACTATTGGAGCCGAGGATGGAGTTCAGTTGAAGGACGGACGAATTGTTGATACTTGTGAATTCATTCCATTGGCTGCCAAGCGAAAACTGTCTGTTTGTACGTACCACATTCCTGTCTTGAAACGCATTGGTAAAGTTGTGGCGGAATTGGAGTTTGTTATTCTCATCTATATTCCAGTCGAAGCGGGCAATGATGTTGAACGAATTACTTCTGCTGACAAACCGCTCGCTTGAACCGGCATCATAACCGTACTTTTCGCGTGCGATTTTCGACACTTCGTCAATCGTTGATTGCGGGTAAGGGAAGTTGTTCAATGCCGAAGGGTCATTCAAGGCAAGTTCAAGCGGTCTGTTGCGCAGGCGCATCTCGCCGGTAACATGAAAGAACACTTTGTTCTCAACTATCGGTCCGCCGATGCGCCCGCCGAATTGATAATCAGTGAAGTCGGCGAACGGCTGCCGAAGCGCGTCGGGACTTAACCCGACAAAGTTCTGATTGCGTCCGAACACAAACACGGAACCTTTGTACTGATTCGTTCCGCTTCGTGTGATAGCATTTACCAACCCGCCTGTGAACCCGCTTTGGCGAATATCATACGGCGACACATTCACTTGCATTTCCTGAATCGCATCAAGCGAAAGGAAGTTCGCGTTTGCCTGACTTCCCGCCGTCCCTGCCTGACCAAGTCCGAACATGTCGTTGGCTACTGCGCCATCCACTTGGATATTATTATAGCGTGAATTCTGACCGCCGACGCTGATTCCTTGCAAGCCGTCGTCGCCGCCAAACGATGTGTTCTGATTTGAGTACGGGTTGATACGCGCAATGTCGGAAAACGAGCGGTTGATTGTCGGTGCTGCCGCAATCTCATTTTCTCCGATTGTCGAGCCGGCACCCGTTTTTGATTGGTCGAAAATTTTATCACCACGTGCAGTAACCACAACTTCATCAGTGGTGGTTTTCTTTTCATCAAGTGCAAGGTCCACATCCACATCGTCGCCGAGTTTTACCGTTACCCCTTTAGCAGCGGCTGCGGCATAGCCGATGTACGTTGCAGTGACGGTGTACGGTCCGCCGACACGCATTCCGCGAATTGTATAAAAGCCCGCTTTCCGCGAGATAGCACCATACTTTGTACCTGTAGGTTGATGGATGGCAACCACGGTCGCACCTGTCAGCGGTCTTCCTGTTTTTTTATCCGAAACAGTGCCACTCATTGTTCCTGTTGTCACTCCTTGTCCAATCAGCATCGGTGAACACCACGCCAAAACAAGGGTGATACATGCAATCGCTCGTATTGAATACATTGGATATGTCAGTAAATCAAGGTGCGAAATTACACAGACATACGTTCTTGTTTTCCCCAAACTTGTGTGTAATGAAAATGTTATGGTGAGGTCGTTTCATCAGTTTCGTCGTCATCATCATAGGGGGCTGTTTGCATTTCCGGACGCTCGTTGATTCTGCATATCGAAGAATAACTGCAATACTGACATGCATTCGGTAAAGGTTTGGCTGCAAAAGCACCATCGGATATTTGTTTTACAATTGTGGATGCCATCTGTTCCGATTGTTCCAAGACCGCCGAAAGTGTATCATCCCCAATCACTTCCCGCTTCGGCGGAATGCCCCGGCTGCTGAGTCGTGTTTCCACAATCGAACTTGATTCAGGTACGAGTAAAAGATTATGAGGTGATGATGCCCGTGTTGTAAAAACATAATACACGCTGCCTTCAGGGCTAATGTTGCCAGTTGTCATGT
>JAEUSO010000219.1 GCA_016788605.1 Candidatus Kapaibacterium sp.
ATTGGCAGAAGAACGCAAGCTGACAAAGGAAGAAGAGCTGTCCATCCTGACTGCAGGCAGCACCGAACTCGAACGGCAGGTGAACCTCTTGGTTGCCAAATACAAAGCAACAGTACAGGACGGACGTGTTGTTCAACTCGGTGTGAAGGTTGATAGCAAAAACGTCGGCGACATTCAGAATGGTCTGAATAAACTCATCATAGACATTCAGAAGAAACGAATTCTGCTGATTAAGAAAAGCGACAAAGAGGAGTTGCTCCGGGAAGCACGTGAATCACTCGATGCGGTGAAACGCGAGGTTGAGGATTTACCGCTCGGTGCGTTTGTTCCCACCAAGGAAGTGTCGGATGCGGTGCGTGAGTCATTAGGCGCAAAGCCCGCTTCCATTCCCGTCGAACCATCGGTGAGCGCGGCGGCGAAAGAGAAAGTCGTCGAGGCAATGAAAACCATCAAGCCGAGATTCGACATTGACCTCACACCGGAGCGGAAGAGTTCTATCAGCACGTTTGCAAGCGAGATTGCCAAGACGCTCGACGATGCTGTCAAGCGGTTCGAGGATGGTCTGGCAG
This sequence comes from Candidatus Kapaibacterium sp., assembly GCA_016788605.1. Classification (GTDB taxonomy): domain Bacteria; phylum Bacteroidota; class Ignavibacteria; order Kapaibacteriales; family NICIL-2; genus JAEUSO01. Next base: position 570 of record JAEUSO010000219.1, read on the forward strand.
GTGTAATCAAACGGTTCAAAGCGAGCGTACAGGATAAGAACGGCGGCTTCACGAAGTCCTCGTTCACGACCATTGCAACAGAGGTAACGAGAGCGGACGAGTTAGCAGCACAGCTACAGGCGGACGGACTTGCCGACATCTTTGCCGAACGTCTCAGAAAGCAACGCAAGAAGATTCAGGATGCCTTGCTTGATGTTGATACGGACGAGGAGCGGGCAAAGCTGCAAGAGCAACTTGCCGAAGTGGAGCGGTTGGAAAAGGATGTACTTGAGCGGATTCGTGAGAAGCAGGCGGAGTACAGGCGTAAGCGTCAGGAAGCCGAAATATCTGCGATTGAGGATGACAACGAACGCGAGCTTGCACAACGCATTCTCTCGCTTGAACGGCAGCGCGATGAGGAAATCAAAAAAGCAAAGGAAGTTGGTATTGCCACAACCGGCATTGCATCGAAATACACCCGTCAAATCAACGAACTCCGCAAGCAATTCAACGAGCAATCGGCGCAAGAAGGTGCGGCATCATGGGCAACGGCATTCGGTGAAGCCGCATCAAACCTTGGCAACACGCTTGCGAAACCATACGCACAACTTGCCACCGACCAACAGGCACAAACAGCGCAATCCCTGCAATCCATCGAGGATGAAAAGAGAGCGACGTTGAAACGGTTTCTTGTGCAGAAAAGCAGTGCGGATGAGTACTATACTTCCATCCGTGATTTGAACGCACGGCAACAAGTTGAAATGAAGCGTGTGCAGTTGCCAGATGTGTGGGGTGAGTTCCGCAACAATGCGCTTAGTGCATTCCGCGACATCGCTGAGGCACAGCGTGTGTTCATTGCTCAAACGCTTTCCTCGCTTGCCGGGTACTTGAAGGAACAACAGACAGCACAAGGTGATGCAGACGCTTTGCGCCAAGAACGCGACCAAGCCATAGACGATGGCAGCATGGATCGGGCGAAGGAACTGAATAAACAGTACCTCGAACAACTCAACAAACGCGGACAGGCGGATAAGAAATCAGCGGAGACCATTATCGGAGTGTACTCTGCGGTAGCTCTTGCTGTGGGTTCGTCGCTAAGCTCTGCTGTTGCTGCCAGCGAGAATGCAGGTCGCGCTGTTGTTCGGACGCTCTTCGATACACTCCAAGCCACTGTTCCGATATTTACGGCTATGATTTTTGGTGTTGCCAATGCTTCTCCCGCGAACATTGCAACATTAGGTGTTTGGGGGGCAACACAGTTTATCGGACTTACGTTAGCAATGCAGGCACTTGTAGCCGCCGCCCGTGCTGCTGCGGGTTACGAGTTTGGCGGTTTGGTTCGGGGGAAAGAGAAACTCATTCGCATCAATGAGCGCGGTGAAGAGTTCGTAGTGAACTCGAAGGCAACACAGAAGAACCTTGCCGCACTTGCCATGATTAACCGCGACAACATAACGGTTGAAGAGTATGTGCGCCGCACATCGAAGGTTACAGCACCGCGAATGGATATTCCTGTTGTTCCGCTTGGCGAGATACAGCAGTATTTGGACGACAAACTCAGTACACGCGACCAAGCCACAGCAGAAATGGCATCGGAACTACGGGCATTGAATCAGACAGTCAGCGACGTTAAGACGGTGCTTACAGCCCGCCGCCCCGTAGAGCGTCAGCTTGTCGAAGTGCAAGCATCACGCGACTTCAATGCACGTGCGCGACGCAAAGCAATATCTAACATGAAACGGAGATAACATGCCACTTATCGAACCGGTCAATCCTGACAACTGGGTGATGTATTTGTATTCGAGCAATACACGAATCGGGTTGGCAAGCGACAACTACCAAAGCTGCGTTCCCCTCGCGTCGTTTCCATCCGGTTCACTCGATGCGGGCGTACCTAAAACACCAGAGTGGATTGCCTTTGAAACATACGGGCTGTTTGCCCGCGATGTCGGCGACAAAGAGTTACAGAAGCGAGCGGGCAAAGTGTTGGTCGAGGTCGGTGAGTATCGCATCGGCGGACGGATGATTGTTCTTGCATTCGACTTCAACACAAGCATGACGGAATACATGGCGTTGCTCAAAGCATTGCGGCGACCGTATAAGTATTTGTGGATGAACAACTACGATGCTGCGTCACAAATAATTTCAACGCCTGCTACGAACGCGCTGCGGTTTGTGTGCGATGTGCCGGAGAGCGAGAACGACGATGCTGTAAAGCCGTTTGAAGTGAATTGGTATAAGTACGCACCGGAGATGCTGTAATGCCAAGCGGTACTGTGTATTGGACATCGTGGCGGCAAGCGGGCAAGGACTGGCGCATCGAGATATTCAGCGGTGCACCTGCCGCAACATTTTCAAGCGATGACTGCATCAAGGAGCAACTCGACCGCGAGGCGATTGAGCTCAGCGATTCACAACTGAATGTTCGCAGCGGAAAGTACATTGTCGGTTTGAAGGAAGCGTCGCAGATGAAGATAAAACTCGATGTGGGGAAAATCCCATCAGACCTTCGCGGGTACATCACCAACCCGCAATCGGGCTTCACGTATGGAGTAATCAATGTCAGCACAGTATGGATTCTGCGTTCGTACAACGAGGCGGCGGCAGATTGGAACATTGACTTCTGCGGAGCGCAACGCCCGGTATTGTTGGATGAATGGTCGCCTGATGAAAGTGATTTGATTGACATTGAAGTACAGGACATTCGCTACGACATACTAGAGCAAATATCCTTCGAGGACTTGAATGTTTATCTGACGGACAGCTATGCAGCAAACAGTACGACGGCGGGTACGAACCGATTCCCGACCACATTTGCAGCCGATTACTACGTCAAGGACGGCACAACCTATTCCGGTTCGTTTTACAAGCCCGCCGACGATACGCAGACATGGTTGCAGTTCTACTCGCTTCAGTACGTGTTTGACAGCATAGGTGTACTTATGAACCGTGTTTTGCAATGGGACACCTACTACAACCTTGATGCATATCTGCCGCGCTCCTTCTTCATCGGATACCCAACCTATCATTGGATATTCTACAAGCAATCGTATTCAAAGAACGGGACGTTGGGTGATACAATCAGCGTCCTCTCGCCGGATGGACTCTGGATCATGCTGTACCTCACAATCGGCAGCAGCCCGAACGATTTTCGCAATGTGGCGGACGGTTACTTTGCGGGCGCAAGCTCTGTTGCAAAGAAGTTCGAGGGAAAAGGTATTGCGGAATGGCTCGACAAAGTATGGCAGGGATTCCTTGCAAAAGACCAAGGCAATGATTGGAACCGTATCAATGCAGCACCATTGTATGGTAACTCTGCATGGCGGAACGAGAGCGATTCGTCAGCATCCTTCACACCGATGACGCAACTGACAATCCCCGATGCGGGAATATTCAATCGCAAAATTCGCCGCAACGAACAGTACATCGCCGAAGCTGTGTGTGTGCCGTTACTTCAACCAAGCGGTGCATTCAGCGATAACTACAGTACAAGCACACCGGGTAGTAAAACAGCTCAGTCGCAAGAGTTCGGAATAGCGATTCACAACATGCCGTCTATGGCAGATGCCGACATCGTTCACGGTCAATACGGTAGCGGGGATTTTGTTCACTTCCGGTACATCCGCAGCATCCCGTTAGGCGTGTTGTTCTACAAGGAAAGTACTGCTACAATCATGAGTCCGCACACCAATCCCTACACACCAAGCGAGTTTATGGTGCGTGTGCATAGCTACGCTTACTGCGTCCTTGACTGGACAAAGTTCATAGCACTTGGTTCCGACCACGGTACAACAAAGGAATTGCAAGAGTCCTTCATAACGCCATACACCGATGTACTTGAGAACGGTGAATGGGACATCGTTGCAGCCCGTGAACAAGGTAAGCACTGTATGCCATTGCACCTCTCGCGGGCGTATCTGCGAATCTTCGGGAATGTTGGTGTTGTGAATTTGGAGTACGACCTCGACACCGACGACGTGAATGCCAATGGTGACATTATCAATGTGTTTATTGAGCTGCGTCACAGCCGTTTGCTGTACGTCACACCGGCTCACTTCAAGAAGTACGATGAACTCTATCCATCGTGGACGACGGGCAAGCACCTTGTGCAAGAACTGACGTGGGATTTCAGTACAAGCACACACAACATCAAGGCAATCAGTTATTCGTATTCGGGGGCGTAATGGAAATTCCAAAGGGCGGCATACTGTGGGACATGTTAAGCGACCTCGTAAAGCGTAGGATTGAACGTGGCGAAGGTGGTGGTTCAACTGTCAGTGTGAGTCAGAGCGATTCTCAAATGCAGCAGATAGCAGCAAGCGTTCATGCCGTTGCAACCGCCAACTACACAGCAAGCGGAACGGGAACATCGATAGACGGGATAACACCTGTAGCCGGGCGGTTGTACTTGCTTGCAGCACAGACCGACGCGAAGTTGAACGGTATCTATGAATGCTCGGACGGGTTTTGGGTTCGCCGCACCCTTACCGTGGGGATGATAGTCACCGTCCGCGCCGGAACGCTTTTCGCGGGAACGGTCTGGACTATGACAGCCCCAACATCATCGCTCACTATTGGTACTGATGCAATCACGTTCATGCTACACAGTTCGCGCATAACAGGCGCGGACGGTGCCTTACAGTTACGTGACAATGCAACAGGCAAACTCAAATCACTCGCGGAGTTCTTTATCAATTCGACAACGAAAGTGCTCAGCGGATTCCGAGCGATTTTTTCGAGCGACTTCGGCGATACAATCACAGCAACATCAACACACAACACGACATCTACAAGCGCGATTGTTGCGAATGCGGCGAATGCGACGGGTGTGAAGGTGATTGCGAAAGTTCCGTTCGACATCACCGGCACAGGAATCAGCACCATGACGGCATCGGGTGCGTTGCAATACACGTTCGACGTGAGTATTGACTCGTCGCAGGTTGATAGTCACGTTGTGCGAATGCTCAACATAACATCGGATACACGGCGGGCGCATGGACTGTACCTCTCAGGCAATGGTCATGCGGACAGCAGGGGATTGACTTGCGTTGGCGCACAGATAACGAAACTTCTCTGGGTGAACGGTCGCTTACAACTCAATTCACGCTATGAGGAGTCCGCATCAGCATCGCTGCACGACTACAACACAAGCGACCGGAGCAGCATTGAGTTCAAAGGCATTGTCGGAGCGCAGACGCTGACAGGAATCGTAGCGGGCGCGG
>JAEUSO010000021.1 GCA_016788605.1 Candidatus Kapaibacterium sp.
CCGGCGGATTTACGTCCAGCGTTGTGAAAATGCAGAGTGTGACCGACCCGCTCAGCATTGATTCAGCATTCAGCCCCTGGAAGAACTCTGTGAACACACGGTGGGATAAAACATACTTTTATATTGAATCGAATGGTATTGCTGAACATGAAATGATGGCTGGGATAACGGCATGGCAGCAACAAGTTCCGTTACCTCAATGTTATACCGGCACGAATGCTTGGATGATTCCTCTACAACCTGAAATTGCCGCCGTTCCGGTTCCCGTTAATCCGCAACACTTTATACGGGGTGCTGTAGCTGTTGCTGTCAACGGCATTCCGATTTTCAATCCGTACACCAATACCGGAGTGGATGCGTTCCTTGATGGTCAATTGGACAAATACGGCGGACACAGCGGTCGAGCCGACGATTATCACTACCATACAGCACCGGTTCATCTGTACCAGAAAACACAGCAAAAAATGCCGATTGCTTTTGCTTTAGACGGGTTTGCAGTGTACGGGGCGATCGAACCCGACGGTACTGCTATGAAATCCCTTGATGCCAATCATGGACATTTCGGAACTGACGGTGTGTATCATTACCATGCTTCGACAGCTGCACCCTATATGATTGGAAGGATGGTCGGCAAAGTAACGGAAGATTCTACGTTGCAGATTATACCGCAACCTGCTGCGAAAGGGGTTCGTCCTGCACTTACACCATTAAAAGATGCAACCATTACTTCCTGTATTCCGAATGGAAACGGGAATGGTTATATACTTCGTTATACGCTGAACGGACAGCAGTACTCGGTGGACTATCGTTGGACCCCGTTAAATGCAACAAATTCGACATATACGTATGTGTTCACATCACCCAACGGCAGTTCCACGACGCAAACCTACACAGGGAAATCACCATGCGTGAAAATCACAACCTCCGTCGGCGATGCTCAGAAGGAATCTGCAATCGAGATTTATCCTAACCCTGTCAGGAGCAGAATCATGTTCATGTTTCCCCCCGAAATAGCTCCGTCCGGCATACTCGAATGCACCATTTACTCAATGGCAGGTAAGCGGGAACTTCATACGCACCGGATACAAGATGGAATAGACGTCGCTTCACTTGCGAAAGGGTCGTATCTGGCGGTGCTTGCCATCGGAACACACACACACACCATACCGTTTATCAAAGAGTGACAGAAGACAATATCATGGTTTATCTACATTTTTTGTTCTGTATGCTTCTGGTTCAGTCATCAGTGTATTCCCAACCTGTTCAAACATTGTTGCGGTTTCCCGATACCGGACAGACACAAAGTTACACCGTCACATTTGGTGAAGACAATGACTATACGATCAATCCTCCCGGTTACCGTGTTCATGGCAACGGCACGGTGACAGATACTGTCACGGGGTTGATGTGGCAACAAACCGACGGTGGGGAAATGAGTTATGCGCGCGCCCAAGTGTACGCCGACACACTCACCCTCGGCGGCTATACGGACTGGCGTCTGCCCACCGCACTTGAAGCATATTCCATACACCTGTTACAGAATGCCAATCCAGCATTGAACACGAATGTGTTCACAAAAACCACTGCTGAATACTGGTGGACATCAGAACGGCAAGCGAACGATTCAACGAAAGTATATAGTACGAATGCCGGAGGAGGAATAGGGAATCACAGGATGAATGAAACTGTCAGTTCGGGCGGCACAAAACGCTATGCTGTGCGTGCCGTAAGAAATCCGGTTCCGCCAATCTATGTGACAGAACGTTTCGTACAGTTGCCGTCTGGTGTTATCACCGATTCAATGACCGGGTTGCAGTGGAGTCCGCAGCCAAGTACCGACTCCCTGACGTGGGAAGATGCAATTACCACAGCAGAATCAGCATTATACGGCGGGTACTCGGATTGGCGGCTTCCGAATATCAAGGAACTGCAATCACTTTCCGATCTCACTACAGTCAATCCTGTTTTAGATAAAAAGTATTTTTCTCAAATCGGGGTTCGTAGATTATGGTCATCCACTTCTATCTCCAACCAAAGCCAACGGGCGTGGTATTTCGATACACAATACGGTGTCACCACTTATACTGATAAAGTTCGTCGGCTGTCCACCATACTTGTTCGTTCGTCAAGTATCATTTCTTCAGTAGCTTCAGAGGATACTGAGGTTTGTTCATTGCGTTTAAATCCAGTTAATGGCAACTTTTCTGTGTACTGTGCTAATGGAATAGATAACCTTGACGTTTTTACAATTGTTGGTGAGAAAATCCGGCAACCATTGTTTATTATGCATGATGTTTCCGCTCGACTATCACTACCATCACAAGGATTGTATCTCATCAGAATCCTATCTCAAGGTGCATATTGTACACACAAAATCATTGTTCAGTATTGATATCACAAACTTTCAAGCCATTCCGTAATGACTTAATGACGTGCCTCGGCGCGTCTTTCTTCTGTTGGCGGGTATTCTTTGAAAGCAAACGCAAAAATGGTAGAGAGTGAGCTACTGCGCTTTCCGGCATGAGGACGCAGAGGGCGGAGGGGAACGGCGCGGAGCCGTCTTGAAAAAAAAGTTTAAGGTCGGGCTAAAGTTCTCCGTAGAATTACCGATATACGACGGAAACAGCACATGGACTCAGTGCACCCGCTCGATGATGGATTATAGGGCATTCGTCAAACTATCAAATACCGGAGCACCAATGAGTCGTTGTATTACTCTCCTTGTCCTTACTCTCACACTTGCATCCAACCTTGTTGCACAGAACTGGGTTTCGATTGGCACTGCGGCGCGTAACGCGGCGGTAGCAACGAACCAAGCCGCACTTCGCTTTGAAGAGCAGAAACATTACGCAACACTCTACGCACTTCAGCATAATCTTAACACTGAATTTACGCTCTCGACCGGCGCGCTGACTTCGCTTCAGGCAATCGAGAACGGTCATCCTGTGTATGTGTTCGGCATTAGCACGAACTCGGCGCAGACCGTTCGTTCGAACCAAACGTGGAGCGGCGGCTCGCTTGGCTTATCGCTCAATGGCAGCGGTCAGGTTCTTGGAGTGTGGGACGAAGCGCGAGTGCGGGCTACGCACAGGGAATTCAGAACATCATCGAACACATCGCGCATTACACAAGGCGACAATCCGGCAAACAACTCGAACCATGCAACGCACGTCAGCGGAACAATGATTGCCCAGGGTGTTACATCCTCGGCACGCGGTATGAGTAATGCGGCGACGATTCGTGCGTATGATTGGAATAGCGATGAATCGGAAATGCGTACGGCGGCGGGGCAGTTCAACGTCCGTACATCGAATCACTCGTATGGCTATATCACCGGGTGGATTTACAATTTTCGCGGTGACGGTCGGTGGGTGTGGTTAGGCGTTCCTTCGGTGAGCGCAATCGCCGATTACCGTTTTGGATTTTACTCGTCAGCTTCTGCGGCATGGGATAATGTTGCACGCGATTACCCGAATTACCTGATTTGCAAGGCGGCAGGCAACGACCGCGGTGAAGGTCCGAATGCGGGTACGGAACACTGGGTGTGGCAAAACAACACGTGGACACTTACAACGGCAACACGCGATAGGGACGGTGGTGCAAACGGCTATGATTGTATCGAAGGCGCGGGTCTGGCAAAAAATGTCATGACTGTCGGCGCTGTGAATTATGTGCAGAGTTATACGGGTCCGTCGAGTGTGACGATGTCGTCGTTCAGCGGATTCGGTCCGACGGATGACGGTCGTATTAAGCCCGACATTGTGGCGATGGGTGTAAGTGAGTATTCAACACTTGCAAGCAACGATTCGGCGTATGCAAATTACTCGGGTACCTCGATGGCAACACCGGCGGTGACGGGGTCAATTGGACTGTTAATGCAACATCACGCAAACATCAAACAGAATGCGTCACCGATGCGCTCCTCGACGGTGAAAGGGTTAATCATCCATACAGCTGATGAGGCGGGAAGCAACCCCGGACCCGACTACCGGTTCGGTTGGGGCTTGATGAATACCGCACGTGCAACACAAGTCATGTCGGCAAATGCCAACCGATCGGAGGACTATGAAATACAAGAGCGCACAATGCAACAAGGTCAGACAATAACCATAAACGGAACATCGGCAGGTAATGAGGCAATTCGTGTGACGATATGTTGGACAGACCCGGCAGGAACTCCGGCAAGTGCATCACTCAATCCAACGAACCTCATGCTTCGTAACGACCTTGATGTGCGTGTTCAGCGCAGCGGTTCGAGTACAGTATTCGCACCGTGGGTGTTGAATCCGGCGCAACCGGCTAATGCCGCAACAACAGGCGACAACACACGCGACAACGTAGAGCAAGTGTTCATAGCGCAGCCACAGTCGGGGCAGTATAGCATTACCATCACACACAAAGGCACGCTTACGGGCAGCTCGCAACTTGTGTCGGTGATTATCAGCGGACTAACCCCGAATGCACTCGTTGCAAATGCCGGTGAAGATAAATCCGTCTGTCTTGGTTCATCAACCACATTGAACGGTTCGGCGGCTGGCTCAAACACCGTAAGTTATGCGTGGCGCGTATCGGGCACAACCACAGTTCTCGACACAACGGCAAACATTACGGTATCACCGTCACAAACAACAACATATCAACTTACGGTTACAAGCGGCAACCTGACAGCAACGGACGAAGCAGTAGTAACTGTGAACGCATTGCCAATAGCAAATGCAGGTGCGGATAGAACAATTAATGCGGGTCAAACAACAGTTCTTGCCTGCACAACAAATGCAACAACAAATACTGTGGTATGGCGCAACACGGCAACGAACGCCGCAGTTGGAACAACCGCCTCCTTAACAGTCCAGCCATTCACAACAACATCGTATTTCTGCACGGTAACAAATGCGAATCAGTGCATTGCTCGTGATACAGTTGTCGTTACTGTAAATCCTGTGGCAGTTACAGCAAATGCCGGTGCAGACAGGGTACTTTGTAACGGCTCGTCGGTTACATTCAATGGGAATGGAACGGGCGCGGGAACACTTTCGTACCAGTGGCGCGATATATCAACGAATACAGTTGTATCAACAGTCCGTGCGTTGACTGCATCACCAAGTTCAACACGTGAGTACGAACTTCGCGTCACTGACCAAGCAACCAATATTGCCCGCGATACAATGCGAATCAGCGTCATGTCCACATGGCAGCCAACGATAGTACCGCAAAGCGCAACATGTCGTAACAGACAAGTACGGTACACCATCAGCTCGCTGAGCGGGGCAACATATCAGTGGACGTGCGGCAATGGGGCGATCGTCTCCGGTGCACAATCCAACTCGTGCGTCATCCTGTGGAATAACTCCGGTTCATCGGCGATTGTAGGAGTGACAGTTACGCTTGGTACTTGTACATCAACAAAGGTTGATACACTGACGCTTCATGCACAGCCCAATCCTAACTTCACCTCATCGAACGCATGTGTGGGCGATACCAAGACATACACGACTTCATCAACTTCAGGAAGCCAATACACCTGGTCGCTACCCCAATCAGGCGGAACGATTGCAAGCGGTCAAGGCACTAATTCAATTCAAGTTGGTTGGACGGGAAGCGGCTCGCGTCAGGTGCGGTTGGTGGAAGTGAACAGCGCGGGATGTTCTGCAACACTCACACGTTCGCTCACAATTAATGCAATACCGACACCAAACATTTCGGTGAACAATAGCGAAACCCCGCGTGTCGGTCAGCAGCGTACCTATTCAGTACAAAGTCAAAGCGGACGCACGTATTCATGGAGTATCAATGGCGGCACAATAAACTCCGGACAGAACTCGGCTTCATGTACCGTTACATGGAATAATCCGGGCAATGCCTCAATAACGGTGACAGAAACAATCACGAACGGCGGCTGTGTTGGCAGCACAACACAAACGATTATGGTCTCGCAAATGATGCTTGATAATGCAGAGGTTCTTGATATTCCGATGAGTGTTGCACCTAATCCTGCAACGGACGTTATCACAATCTCAATCGGCAAACTCGAAGCCGACGCACCTGCCACGCTCACGGTAGCTGCACTCGACGGAATAGTGATTCACAGCTTTGGTATATCCGGCGGCGGCGAATCAATCAGCCGTTCGCTCGACATCAGCGAGTTACCTGCGGGCACGTACTTCGTTCGCTTAACAAAAGGAAATCAAACACAATCAATCAAATTTATCAAACACTAACCGCGAGGAGGTAACGCATGGCAGAACACCACATTCAGTGCCGTATCCACTCATACCCGGAGGAACACATCACCATCATACATACCTAACGTACTCATCGGCACACCGTGAAGCAGTTCACGTAAAATCCCTAAAGCAGAGCGGTCTGACTGCAACTGGTAGGACGGAAACACACACGACACTCTGACATTAAGGAGATACACTATGCCGATTTTTATACAGCCCGAACCAAAGAAGTAGGGCGTAGATGAGATAGTTCTCTCAAAAAAACTAACGGCTGTCTTCATATCGAGGACAGCCGTTTCTTTTTATTATGCGATTGGTTGCATCATCGGTATTCTGATGCCAAACTTTTCTGCATTCTGTATCGCCCGTTCGTATCCGGCATCGGCATGGCGGATGATTCCCATGTAGGGGTCGTACGTTAATACCCGTTGTAATCGTTTCGCCGCTTCGGGTGTTCCGTCGGCAACCACAACCATTCCCGCGTGCAACGAAAGCCCCATGCCTACACCGCCGCCGTGATGGAGCGATACCCATGTTGCGCCGCCGATTGCATTGAGCGCAAAATTCAAGTGAACCCAATCGGCAATCATGTCCGAGCCGTCAAGCATTGCTTCCGTTTCGCGGTGTGGCGATGCAACCGAACCGCAGTCCAAATGGTCGCGTCCGATGACGATGGGTGCGCTGACTTTACCCGATGCAACGAGGTCGTTGAAAAGCTGACCGGCTAATGCGCGTTCGCCGTAACCAAGCCAACAGATGCGTGCAGGCAGACCCTGATATCCGATATGCTGCTGTGCGTTCTGAATCCACCGGTGCAAATCGTCGTGCTGCGGAAAGAGGTTCATAATCGCCTCGTCGGTAACGCGGATGTCATCGGGATTGCCGCTTAGTGCAACCCAGCGGAACGGACCGCGCCCGTCGCAGAATTGCGGACGGATATATTCGGGCACAAATCCCGCGAAGTCGAACGCATTCGCCACACCGCCAAAGTCACGTGCTATACCGCGAATGTTATTACCGTAGTCAAAGACCTTTGCGCCGCGCTGCTTGAACTCTATCATAGCACGCACATGAGTTGCGATGGATGTATATGCCTTTTGCAGATACAACTCTGGATTCGATGCGCGAAGGGAATCCGCTTCGCTCTTCGTCATGCCAGCCGGATAGTAGCCGTTTAGCGGGTCGTGAGCCGATGTCTGGTCGGTCACAACATCCGGTGTGATATTCATTCGTAAAAGTTCTGGGAGTATCTCAGCGGCATTACCAACCAAGCCAACCGACACCGGTTGCTTAGATGCAACATGTGTATTGATTATCTGCATTGCCTCGGCAAGAGTTTGGGATTTATGCTGGCAATATCCGTCACGGATTCGCAGGTCAATACGCGATTCATCAACCTCGATACACAGCACTGCTGCTCCGGCAAAATATGCTGCAAGAGGTTGTGCACCTCCCATGCCGCCCATTCCAGCGGTCAAGACAAATCGTCCATGCAGTGAACCGCCAAAATGCTGACGACCGCATTCGGCAAACGTCTCATACGTTCCTTGAACGATGCCTTGAGTGCCGATATAAATCCAACTGCCCGCCGTCATTTGTCCGTACATGATAAGTCCGAGTTCATCTAAGCGGCGGAACTCGTCCCATGTAGCCCATTTGGGAACAAGGTTTGAGTTGGCGATGAGTACGCGGGGTGCGTCTGTGTGCGTTTTTACGATGCCGACGGGCTTGCCGGATTGAACAAGCAGTGTGTCGTCTTCATCCATCGTGCGGAGGGAGTCGAGTATGGCATCGAATGAATCCCAGTTACGCGCCGCTTTACCTAAGCCGCCATACACAATAAGTTTTTCGGGATGCTCGGCATTTTCAGGGTCGAGGTTGTTTTGAATCATGCGGTATGCCGCTTCAATCTGCCAATTCTTGCAGGTCAATTCGTTACCGCGTGGTGAACGTACTATTCTCATAATAATGTTATCTGTTAGTTATTCTTTTTCTGATAATTCGTTGAGTTCGCTTTCGGTCAAATGGTGTTTCGTTGCAATCGTTTTCAGCATCTCCCAAGTGTATATACCTGTGTCATGACCGTCCTTCCACGTTGCTTGAATCCCATAATTGCCAACAGGAGTGAGTGCGGTCAGTTCATTCATACCCGGCGCAAACTGCTTGATGCCAAACGAGTATGTTGTTCCCATAATCGTTTCGCCTTTGCAATATGCGCAAGGGCATTCGTCTCGAAATGCGGTGAGTAAAAACGTGTCGGTTGTATCATCCGCCCATGTGAACGAGAGCAGGTATGGTCTAGGGCGAGAAATCGCTTTTGGTATGTACGAGGGCATCGGGTATTGATGATTGATAAATGGCGAACGTGCGAAAATAGCTGACGAACCGCAAGTAGCTAAAGGGCTTTACAGAATCCTGTTCTGTGCTATTTTGCTGATGCAATGATGAATACCACCGCTCAACAGAATCACCCCAAACGCCGTCTTGCTGCAATCCGCTCGATGGTGCAATCGCTTGCCCAATCGTGGTTGGATATTGTGTCGCCGGAATGTTGTGTTGCGTGTTACCGCGTATTCCGTTCATCCGAACAGCGTGCTAACAACTATCTGTGCCAAACATGTTCCGATACGTTTATTGCTGCACCGTCGCCCGATGAGTTGAAGAATGATTTTATCGAACATTTTCCGGGTGATCTCTGTGCTGTGACAAATGTATATTCCCGCTACGCACTCGAAATTCAACACGACAGCGGATTATTGCAGGTCATTCACAAACTCAAGTATGAAGGATTTTATCGTGTTGCGGAAGAAATGGGGTACGAGCTTGGAACGTTGCTTGACTATCTTGGTGCTGTCGGTTACGATGCGCTTGTTCCTGTGCCAATACACAACGCACGCAAACGGGAGCGCGGCTATAATCAGGCGGAGCATATAGCCATCGGTGTTGAGCGCGTGGTGAAAATTCCGGTTGCCAAATCTCTTGTCGTCAGAACGCGCTATACAAGTACTCAAACCAAACTCTCTAAAGAAGAGCGCATAAAAAACATCACTGACGCATTCACATCGGGGAAGGATGCACATCGCATTACAAACGGGGTGTTCCTTGTGATTGATGATGTGCTGACAACCGGCTCTACGTTGAATACAGTTGCACAATGCCTGCTTGATTATGGTGCGCGTCGGGTTGACGTTGCCACTATTGCGAAAACAACTTGATAGACACTAATTACTTGTCATAACTGATATGAACATCCTCACATTAGCCATTCTTGTATATACCTTATTAACAGCATCACTGCTCGCGCAAGCACCCGGCGTTATGCTGCCATACGAACGCTTTGACGATGACCACATACCTGCATCAACGTATGCTAAACGCAGGGCAAAAATTCTTGCAGCCCACACTGATAAGTCAGTCATAATCAGCTTCAGCGCAGATGTCCGCAACAGGCAGAACGATGTTGATTATGAGTACAGGCAGAACTCGAACACACTTTATATTACCGGTGTCACACAAGAAAAAACAACATTGATTCTCATTCCGGGCGGGATGAAAACAGCGATGTCGGGTGTTAAAGAAATCCTCTTTACTCCGCAACGAAACCAGAAACGCGAAGTATATACCGGCGTTGCTATGGGACCCGACGAAGCACGCACACAAACGGGTATCGAACAATGTTTACCAAGCACGATGTTGCGTGATATTCTTGATTCCGCATTAGCCGGACGCGATACGTTGTATATCGCATCGGGCTTACCGACGGCAACCGTGCAAAATCCCGTGAGTGGAAAAAGTGTGTATATGGAAGCATCACTCAAAGAGTATCTGCGGGAGCGGTTTCCCGACCTTGTGGTGAAGCCAACATTACCGATGCTTGCCGCAATGCGTGAGATAAAGGATGATGAGGAAATGCGGCTTCTGCAAAGGGCGATTGATATTAGTGTGGAGGCGCATGCGGCGACAATTCGCGCAGCGAAACCCGGTATGAAAGAGTATGAATTGGAGGCAGTGATGGAATACACCTTCAAGAAACTAGGTGCAGAGGATGTCGGCTATCCAAGCATTGTCGGCAGCGGCTACAACTCGTGCATTTTGCATTATACTTCCAATCGTAAGGCAACAAAAACCGGTGATTTGATTCTTGCCGATTGCGGCGCGGAATACCACGGTTATACCGCAGACATAACACGCACATTTCCCATCAACGGACGCTTCACCAACGAGCAACGGATGATATATGATGTAGTTTATGAGGCACAGGATTCGGGTATTGCTGTTTGCCGTGCCGGACGAGGATTCCGTGAAGCGCATCAAGCGGCAATGCGGGTTGTCTCGAAACGGCTGATGGAACTTGGTATCATCACAAAGCCCGAAGAGGCATCATATTATTTCATGCACGGAACATCGCATTATCTTGGATTGGATGTGCATGATGCCGGTACATTTACTGCACTAAAACCCGGTGTTGTTATGACGGTTGAACCCGGTATATACATTGCGCCCGGTAGTCCGTGCGATAAGAAATGGTGGAACATCGGCGTGAGAATAGAGGATGATATTCTTGTTACGTCAGGCGATCCGGTGAATCTTTCCGGTGCACTGCCGCGCCGCGCAGATGAGATCGAAAAAATGATGAAACGGAATCCCTAAAAAGAAAGCCCGCCTGTGAAATGCAAGCGGGCTGACTCTTTTGCGACAAGGTGAGAATGTGGGGGAGTGCTATGCTCCCGCCGGCTGAATGTCTGCCGGTAACTCTGGTGATGGGGAATGTGAATTATGACGTTCGGGTGTTGAGTGTTCCGTTTCGCCCGGCAGCATGACTTTCTTATCAAAGTCCTTACCGAACATACGACCTACGTGCTCGCGCAATGCGAAGAACATGTAATACACAACCGGCACAACAACAAGTGTGAGAATCATTGAACTTGTCAAGCCGCCGATAAGCGCCCACGCAAGACCTGATTTCCACTCGGCACCTGCACTGTGGCTGAGTGCAATCGGGAACATCCCGAAAATCATGGCAATAGTTGTCATGACGATGGGGCGAAGCCGGACTTCACCGGCTTCAATCAATGCATCTTTCGTCGTCATACCGCGCTCGCGGATATTTGCGGTCGCCCTATCCACCAAGAGGATTGAGTTTTTCATCACAAGACCGATGAGCATGATGAAACCAAGCATCGTGAAAATGGACATCGAGTTCATCGTCATGGCAAGGGCAATGAATGAGCCGAGCGGCGCAAGAAACACTGACAGCAGATTCACAAGCGGGAACATGTAGGAATCATAAAGCGCGACCATGATGAGATAGACGAAGATCATCCCGGCAAGAATGGCAAGACCCATATCGCCAAATCCGTCGCGCTGGTTTTTTACGTCGCCAACGTAGGTGTATGTTACACCCGGCGGTAGTTTATCTTTCATCTTTTGATCAAGTAAATCTGCTATGTCACCGGCACCGGTACCGAATGGTTGTGCCAAAACGCGGACACTTGGAATACGCTCACGCCGTTCAAGTTTTGTCGTGCCTGTTGCAAGCGATATATCCGCAATTTGTTTGAGTTCGATTTGCTGACCCGACCTGTTTGCAATAGTCAGGTTGCCGATGGTCTCCACATTCGAGCGGTCTTTCTCATCCAACCGGATACGGATGGGATATTCTGTCGTCCCTTCGCGGAATTTCACATCATCGTTACCTTGCAGCGCGATATTCATCGAAGAGCCGACCTCACCGATGGACAAACCCAAGCGTGCAAGCCGCTCGCGGTCCACTTCGATACGTGTTTCATATTTGCCTTCTTCGGCAGAAAGGCGCACATCGGTTGTGCCTTGCATTGCAAGCAGCGTATCATATACCTGGTGGGCGGCTTTTTGTACCAAGTCGCGGTTCGTACCACTGACAACAATCTGAACAGGCGAGTCGTTGGCACTACCGAAAATGCCAATCGGGTTCACACGGACTTTCGCGCCTGCGATGTTCATAATGTGCTTTTTGATTT
Source organism: Candidatus Kapaibacterium sp. (assembly GCA_016788605.1). GTDB lineage: Bacteria > Bacteroidota > Ignavibacteria > Kapaibacteriales > NICIL-2 > JAEUSO01. The sequence goes on from JAEUSO010000021.1 coordinate 12,224, forward strand.
CATTCCCGACATCATCCGTCGAGCGTGTGCGTTGGTTTGCGGGTTTTAACGCAACGTTGAACTCTGATACAGAATTCATGGTCTGCGTTCCAACGAAAACATTTGATGACGAACCTACATTCGTCAATACTCTGCTTACTTCCGGTAACGTAAAGAGGTATTCCTCAATCTGCGAAGCAATACGGTTCGTTTCCTCAACACGTGTGCTTGGCGGTAAATCAACTGTTACAGCAAATTCACCACGGTCGGCTTGTTTAATAAACTCTTGGCTGATGAGTTTATTCTTGAAGAGCACTGTCGTGATAGGTCCGCACGAGCCAAAGCTGAGAACAAGTACCAAAGCCATCATCCAACCGTTCCGCAATGCACCGCCGATAATCCGACCATACGATTGCTCGATGCGTTTGAACCACGCATTGAATGTCAATCCGACCCAACCCATAAGTGAGCCACGCGTCATTACCTCAACTTTGGCAAAGCGCGATGCGAGGTAGGGGGTTATGGTAAAGGATACGAGCAGGGAGAACAATGTTGAAATGACGACAACAAGGGCGAACTCACGCATGATATTTCCAACGATGCCACTGACAAGCGAAAGAGGGAAAAACACAGCCACATCCACAAGAGTAATCGAGAGTGCGGCAAAGCCAATTTCATTCCGTCCTTTGATAGATGCCGTCACGCGATCTTCACCGCGCTCCATGTGGTGGTAGATGTTTTCCAAAACCACGATAGAGTCGTCCACAAGAATGCCGATAACAAGCGACAAGCCGAGCAACGTCATCAGGTTCAGCGAGAATCCCAACGCCCACACACCGACCATCGTTGAAACCAACGAAGCGGGAATAGCAATCATCACGATGAGGGAATTACGCAAGCTGTGGAGGAATAGTAGCATCACCGCCGCTACAATCAGAATGGCAAGACCGAGGTCAAACTTCACTGAGTCGGCGGCATCAACGGTGAATGTGCTTGAGTCCACAACAATATCCAGCACAACGCCTTTATCCTTGTAGGTCTGCATCAGTTCTTCTGTTTTCTTCCGCACCCGTTTTGATACTTCCACGCCGTTTGCATCATTCTGTTTTTGAATGCTCAATCCGATTGATTCTTTTCTATCAACGCGGTTGAATGTGGTCTGCTCGGCAACGCCATCAACAACTGTTGCGATGTCGCCAAGACGCACCTCGCCGCCCGTGCGCGAGCGTCCGACAACAAGGTCGTTGAGTTGCTCTACGTTCTGAAACTTTCCTGCCAGACGGACAAGATATTGTGTGCCGCCTTCCTTCACATTTCCGGTAGGGAAGTCAAGGTTTGCCATTGCAATCGCTTGTTGAACGGTATTGAGCGAGATGCCATACGCTTGCACTTTTTGAGCGTCAAGATTCACACGGATTTCGCGCTTCACACCTCCTGTAACGAAGATGTTACCGACGCCTGCAACCTTCGCCAATTCGGGCTTAATGAAGTCCTGTACGAATTGATAAAAGTCGCGTTCTTTCATTGATGATGTTGCGCCGATGCGAACGATGGGAATTTCATCCGGTGAGAATTTCGAGACGATAGGGTCTTTCGTACCAGTAGGCAACTGACTTTTGATTTGATTGATTGCACGGATTACATCCTGTACGGCAATCTCTGTCTTTGCATCCTGCGTGAACTCGATTTGTACTTGCGAATATCCTTCGTTGGATGTTGTGAGGATTTGGCTCACTTTGTCCAAACCCGATACTGCATCTTCAACAACTTTCGATACCGTTGTTTCTATTTCTTGCGGTGCCGCACCGGGATACACTGTTGTGATTGTTACAAACGGCGGGCTGAACTTGGGCAGCAGGTTATAGTTCAACTGAAAATACCCGTAAATCCCAAGCACACCCAAAAGCGAGAACAGTACGACAATGAGCGAAGGTCTCTTGATTGAAATTTCTGTTAGTGTCATGTTATGTCTTTCGTAGTTGTGGTGAACAGCGGTTATTGTGCAACAGTCACAGTTGCGCCGTCTTTCACCGTATTCAAACCTGTGGTGATTACTTGTTCGCCGCCATTCAATCCGCCGAGAACCTCGATGTTTCCTTCAACATCATTGCCAAGTTTCACTTTTTGCAACCGTGCAGTTGTGCCACGAACAACAAACACTTGAGCATCGTTGATTGAGCCGACAACAGCTTCACGCGGAATGACAAGCGCTTTGCCGTTTGTTGTTTGTGTGAAGTTCACACGTGCGAACATCCCCGCTTTAAGTTTTCCGGTATTCCCGACAGTTACCTCGACCGGATAGGTATGTGCATCATCTGCTTTCACACCTATGGCGGTGATTGTTCCAGAAAATGTCTCATTGTGCAGTGCATCGGAGCTAATCGTTACACGGTCGCCGTTTTTCAGTTTGAACACGTCGTCTTCTGCAACGTTCAGGCGCACTTTCACCCGTGAAATATCAACGATAGTGCAAACGGGAGTATTGATACCGAGATTCATGCCGACATCACCGTTGCGCGTTGTGATAAAGCCACTGATTGGTGCTTTGATGCGTGTGTCATTCAGGGCGCGCCGTGCTTGGATAAGTTGTTGTTCGGCTAATTTGTACTGCAGTTCGACGCCGTCCCATTGCGAGGCAGCCATACTCTTTTCATCAACCAAATACCGGATGCGTGACGAGTCGCGTTTTGCTTTCTCGAAGTTTGCTTCTGCTATACGCAGTTGTGTGGTGCGGATTTCATTATCAACATCAAAAAGTGTTGTACCTGCGCTGACATACTGACCAACTTCCACATAGCGTTTGATAATGCGTCCGGTGGTTTCGGATGAAACTGTGATGTCAGCATTGGCGATAACTGTTCCAACAAGCGAGAGCTTGTCATTGATTGTACGTTCCGATACTGTCGTTACTTTCACAGGGAACACTGTCTGGACGACATTCTGTGTATTCTTCTCGTCAATCTTCTTTTTATTACTTGCAAGGATGGCAACGATTCCGCCGACCAATCCGAGAATGACGATGATTATAATTACTCTTTTCATACTATATCCTTATTGAATTGTTGTTGTGTTGTTCGATGGTGAGAGAGCTGTCAGTAATCATGTGTGTGCGATAGCGGATGTGTTGTGTTTGTCAGTGTGCGTACCACACCGTTCAGCGATAAGCTAAGGTGGGTCGTGCACGAATCGAATGCACGGACAAGAATGGTTCTAAACACAACGGATGCTGATGCCGGAGTTTGAGGATGAACATAGAAAAATGCAGTGTTTATGCGCTGTTGCAGCTTTTTTCGCCTCAATGTCATTCGTGCATGAAGCACATATCCTTTGCCCGGACTGCGAAGCCATTCATCGGGCAGATATTTCATCATTGTTTCGTGTATGCTGTTCATAGCGTTACAGTTATTTACCGAGTGAACGGTTGAGTTTTGCAAGTGCGAGTTCGTAGTCCACGATGGCAGTCAGTTTGTTAATCTTCGACTGTAGCAGCAGTGTCTCGGCTTCCAGAACATCGGTACTTGTTGCAGTGCCTGCCTTGTACTTGTTTTCAACTACGGTATAGTTCTCTTGTGCTTGGGAAACAGATTCATCCGAAACCGTAATGCGCTCTTTCGCCGGACTCAGGGATAGATAATTCTGCGTTACTTCCACCGAGACATTATCCTTTAATGCGTTTGAGCTTTCCACCGCTTGGATGTATCGTGCTTCCGATTGCTCTGTTTGATAGCGGGTAACTTGCCAGTCCCAGATTTTCCATTGCAGGTTCACGCCTAAGTCCCATGTGTAATTGAACTCTGGTCGGTTAGGAATGAAACGTTGGTTAGGATTAGCGTAGAGGAAATTTCCTTGAACCGCAAGAGTGGGAAACCATCCCGATTTGGATGCGGTGATGCCTGCATCTGCCATTTTGATACGCTCTTCGTTGGCAAGCAGGTCAGGGCGTTGCGAGCGTGCATTGGTAATCATCATATTCACATCAGTGACGGCAGGGGCTGCATACTGCGGTTCGGTTGATAACTCGATAATGGTGGTCAGCGGCAGACCGAGAAGGTTGTTCATGGCAACCATAGCGCTACGAATCTGATTATCAACATCAAGAATTTGCACATTGATATTCGAAAGCGACACCTTGAGTTTCAGCACGTCATTGGTTGTTATCATTCCTGCTTTGAGCATTAGTTCGGCATCCTTCACACGTGCAGCTAACTGCTTCGATGTTTCATCAAGCGACTTGCGGAGTTCACGTGCGCGGTACATTGCCCAATACGCCTGTCGTGTGGCATAGGCAAGTGATATTTTATCATTTGCATAATCGAGTTTTGCGGCTTCCGTACTGTGCCGTGCCATATCCTTGCTTGCATCAACACGCCCGCCGGAATAGAGGACTTGTTGCGCTGTCAGGCGGAATTGGTAGTTATCAAGAATGACCGGGAAAAGCGGTGCGGCGTTGGCACTTGCTGCACGGGTAACATCACCTGCGTTTTGGATATATCCGCTGTTGAACTGACCCGTAAGAGGTGACCCGGGAAGTGCATTAAACAAAGTGAGCAGTTGCGTCACAGTTGCTGCATTATCAAACGCAAAGACGGGCGGGTTTCCGCTCAACCGCGTATAGTTACCGCTAAACGTTAGCGAAGGCAGGGAACTTGCGTCTGCTTCACTCACTGATGCTGACGCTTGTGTCACTTTTGCATCCGACGCTTTGAGCATTTTACTTGTCGTCAGTGCTTTCGTAACTGCTTCTTCTATTGTAATCTTGACAGGTTGCGCCGCTAAATGTACAGTTGCAGCAACTGCAAGGCAGAGCATTGATAGTAATTTTTTCATTGATACCCTTCTAATAGTATTAAGCCCGTTTAGATTGAAATGTTGTTGAATAGCGTAGTTTTTGTGTTGCTGGCGGAGTTTCCTATTCTGAAACGATTGGCGTAGATATTTCAACAAACGGGAAATCGCGGACTGACTGGCTGCTTTTTCTGACCGTTGCGCTTGCTCCGCTCCTGTCAAAATCTGAATGTCTGATAAGAAATTTCATTGTTTACAGTTATGTCTTGATTGATGTGTAGGAAACTAAAATGGTTTTCTAAGTTTCCTGAAAAGTACTGAAATGTATAAATCACATCATAAATGCGATTCTTGTACATCCAGAAATTCAAAGTTGGCGAGAAAACGGCTTCACTGAGAAATTGTTGCAGAAAAAGTTTCTTAGGAAACTAAAATCGTTTTCTTAGTTTCCAAATTAAGGAAGGATGTAAGAGAATGACAAAATAAATATTGAAAACATACCAAAATCTTTTCAACGTGGAGAAGTCGGGTATAGCTTCGTAACATGAACGTTTGGCTCAATGGCTATTTTTGTTTGTCATAGAACGGATGCCGTTCGCAACTCATGGAATAGACGCTGAATAATCTCAAATGACCGACCAACAACACCACATACAATCTGCAGGGGCAACATCACTCCTTTTAATAGAAGACAATGATTTGCAGGCGGCACTCATAACAAAACAGTTGGAAGAGGCAGCTTCGACAAAGAGAAACACGACCCATGAGGAAATCACAATCAAGCATGTGCATAATCTAGCTGTCGGTATGGCACTTCTGCGTGATACTACGTTCGATGCAGTCCTTCTTGACTTGACGCTACCCGACAGTGCCGGACTCAGCACCCTTGAAACACTGCGCCAAGAACAGCGATCCATCCCAATTGTTGTTATTACCGGCGATGAAACATACCTCACGGCACAGCTTGCCATCCATTACAAAGCACAGGAATATGTGGTGAAAGGCGAGTACACGGGACATTCCTTATTGCGCTCGGTCTATAATGCAATCGAGCGGCAAAAAATGTACGATGCACTGAATATGTCGCGTGAGCAGATTATTCGCAGTGAGTACTTCCACCGGCACTTAGTCGAGCAACTGCCGCAGGGGATTGTCATCATAGATAACGACAGTCGAATCCTGTATATCAATCCGCAGGCAGAGCAAATGCTTGGTAAAAGTAACGGCGAATTGACTGGTGAACTTATAACTGTTCCGATACTCCTTGACACCGATATGGATATCGCAATCCCGTCAAGCGACGGTACGTTACGCTATGCTATTGCCCGCACGATGAAGACGCTGTGGGAAGGGCAGGATGCGCGGCTTCTCACACTGCATGATATAACCGACCGCAAGCAGCTAGAATCCCAACTGTTGCGCTCGCAACGCATGGAGACACTCGGTACGCTTGCAGGCGGTATCGCCCATGATTTGAATAACCTGCTATCGCCCATTCTGCTTGGCGTACAGGCATTATCACGTTCACTTCAGGAAGAGCGGCATCAGAAAATCCTGAATATGATTGAGCAATCCACTCGTCGCGGGGCTGACCTTGTTCGACAAGTGTTGAATTTTGCACGCGGCTCCGACACAAGGCGCGAGATTATTGAATTGGAGCGGACGTTACAATATGTTGATGTTGTTCAACGCCGGAAAAATCTGACAAGCCATCCCATAAAGGTGATTAACAACACAGCTCGCGGAACGGAAATTATCACCGATGCCGAATCACTGCATACATGTCTGAACCACATCATTTCTAACGCAGCTGAGTCATCCGACGATGGGTCGCCGGTAACAGTATTGTGCGAGTTGATTCATAGCGACCTTGAGTTTCGCACACAGCATAAGGGCGCGAAAGAAGGAACGTTTGTCTGTATCAATGTCATTGATGAAGGTTCGGGAATCAGCGATGATGTACGCACGCACATTTTCGAGCCATTTTATACGACAAAAGACGTAGCGCAACATTCCGGTTTAGGATTGTATGCAACTCTAGCAGCTGTAAAACGGATGAACGGCTTTATGGAAGTTGATTCGGTGGTTGGCAAAGGGACAACGGTACGGCTGTACGTGCCGCTTGCCGGCAAGAAATCTGAAATCGAGGGCGTTTATAATGTCACCAAAGGGTATCACTACGGCAATAGCGAAACCATTCTTGTCCTCGACGAAAATTCCACGATACGGGAAATGGCTATGGAAACATTACGGATGTACGGCTATAATGTGATAGTCGCTTCCAGCCATGCCGAAGCTGTGAATGAACTGATTAACAATGCTAAACTGATTGACTGCGTGCTGCTTGATATTCCGCAAACGGTGCAGCCATCGGCGGATGAACACACAAAGGTGACGCAACTGATTACGAAACTCAGGCAGATAGATATTGGTCTTGATGTGGTTGTCACGTGCGGGCTGCTCGACCAGCGGTTTTCCGATGACTTAAAACAACAGAATGTCCGTGCGTTTCTTGCAAAGCCCTACACAACCGAATCGCTTTTGAACACGCTCCATGAAGTAATGAAAAAATAACTCAAACTCAATAAATACGTATGAACATAGCAGTTTTTATGGGCGGCATTTCGCCCGAAAGAAATGTATCGCTCAACAGCGGTAAGGCGGTAGCAAACGCTCTGCGTGAAGCAGGTCACACCGTGACGATGCACGACCCGGCAAAGGGCGCATCTTGCCGGATTGATAATGATATTCACGTGCCGTCTGTACCGCCTTCAGAAGCCGAACTTGCATCCTATTCTGTCGGCTCGTATTTGGAATGTGTGAACTCCGGCTGTACCGACTCGGCGGATGTCATCTTCAGCGTACTGCATGGTAAATATGGTGAGGATGGCATCATGCAGGCATTACTTGAAGCACGTGGGAAGAAGTACACCGGTAGCACGGTAATGTCAAGCGCGCTTGCTATGGATAAGCATCAATCGAAAATTGCGTTTGTAGCTACAGGGATACCCACTCCGCATTGGAAAATCATCCGCTCGTCCGACGAATTGGATCATGCGCTCATGCAGGAGATTCGCTCTGAGGTTGGGAACGACCTTGTGGTGAAACCGAATGACCAAGGATCAACCGTCGGGATGACGATTATTCGCGGCGGACACTTGGACGATATTAGCGATGCAATCCGTACGGCACTGCGCTACAGTTCCACTGCATTGGTTGAAACATTCATACCGGGTCGTGAACTCACCGTTGCTGTCTTGGGCAGTGAAGCATTGCCGATTATTGAAATCGCGCCCGACGGAGGTTTCTATGATTACGAGCATAAATACACAAAAGGTATGTCGCAGTATATCTGTCCGGCGGAGTTGGATGAGAACCTGACGGACTTCATTCAGCAACTTGCAATAACCGCACACCGTTCACTGCAATGTCGCGCATACTCGCGAGTGGACTTCCGCCTGGATGATGACAACCAACCGTGGTGTTTGGAGGTGAACACGCTGCCCGGTATGACAGAGACAAGTTTAGTTCCCAAAGCGGCTGCTGCAAACGGTATGAGTTTTACCGAACTCTGCGAAGCGATTATCACTCACTCAAACCCCGATAACGAATGAAAAATATACACGTAACCGCATTAGGAAATGCCCTTGTTGATATCGAATATCTTGTGAGTGACGATGAGTTGCAAAGCACCGGACTTCGCAAAGGCGGTATGACATTGGCATCGAGCGGTGAACAAGCAGGGTTACTTGTCCAACTTGCGGGAAAAGAAGGCATGATGAGCAGTGGCGGCTCGGCTGCAAACAGCTTGATTGCCTTAGCAAATTTTGGCGGCAGGGGTGCATACAAATCGCTTTTAGGCAACGACGCGCACGGTTCATATTATGCCGCAGAGTTTGGCGAATTGGGATTGGAACTCTATGCTGAACGCACGGACGAACTGCCGACGGGAACATGTGTTGTCCTGATAACACCAGACGGTGAGCGCACGATGCAAACATCGCTCGGTGTGAACGTGCGTTTCTCGAATCAACATATTGATGCTGATGCGATTGCACGCGCTGAATGGTTATACATAGAAGGGTATAAGTTCACGGAGGAGAACGGTGCAAGTGCGATTGACGAAGCGATATTTTATGCAAAGAAACATGATACGAATATCGCGGTCACATTTTCGGATACGTTCATTGTTCATGGCTTCCGCGACGTGCTCACCCGTGCGGCAAAGAACGCCCATCTGATTTTCAGTAACGAGTTCGAGGCGAAAGCGTATGGTGAAACCGATTCGCTTGATGACGCACTCCATGCGTTGCGCTCCGATATTCCAAACGTAGTAGTTACGCTTGGCGACAAAGGGTCTATGCTTCACATCGGCGGACGCGACTACATCATTAAGCCACACGCAACAACCGTTGTCAATACAAACGGAGCTGGGGATATGTTCGCGGGCGCGTTTCTTTATGGGCTTACCCATTCAATGAATCCTGAACAAGCAGGCAACCTTGCGTCTCTTGCATCTTCCCGCGTTGTTCAGCAACACGGGGCGCGGTTGCGTGAAAATCACAAGAAACTGTTAGAAATTGTTTAGAATCCTTATCTCTGAGAAACGAACATTAGTTTGCTA
>JAEUSO010000220.1 GCA_016788605.1 Candidatus Kapaibacterium sp.
CTCTTCTGCAATGCGTATCTCGGCGATTTCCGATTCGTACAACGTGGGAATGCCGATGTCGGTTTTGAGTTTAATCCCGTTGCCTTTGGTCTCGCTTGTTACAATCTCGGTCACAACGCCTGTCAGCATATCGCCGTTCACAAGTCGGATGATGTAACGTGTCGAACCGCTTTCGTCAATGCCGTCAGTTATTCCTTCGCCTGCGATTGCACACACCGTCAGCATGGCAAGAAGTACGATGTGTAAGAGTTGTTGTGTGATGATGTTCATTGCATGGGTTTTCATAATCATATTTACCATGTTAATACCTCCATCCGATGCTGATGCCAAGCGGGATTGCGTTCCTGAATCCGGGATACATGATTCCTGCGCGGAAAATCCAACCGTTGTTGCGCGGTTCTTGATAGCGGTAACAGAGGTTGGCGACGGGTGCAATCCACGACGGCATGTCGTCAGTCGTATTCGCCTGATATGTGAGTCCCGCACCAATTTCTAAACGGTGAGCCGTTGTGCCGATCAAGTAACTGCTTACAACCGGAAACGAGAGTTGGACATTCCTGCTCGGTAGCGGCATCAGCCCGAAAATCCCCACGCGGATACTCATGGATTCTTGCGTCAGCCCCTCGAACATAATTCCGCCGCCACCGCTTGCACCGCCAAGTTCCAGATTCAATATTGTTCTGTACCGCAATGGCGGAGTTTCGTTGTGGTAATCGTTGGCAACGACGCTATGAACTGCGGCTATAAGCATAAGAATCAGAGACGCTGCACAGAGCGGAACGGAATGAAAATAGAATCGGGGCATAGTACAACCTGACGGTGAATGTTTGAAGATGACATTGCGTAGATGTTGTACGATAGATTTCCTGCGCGAGTGGGTTACGGGTTGTGATATGGCAAAGATAGAGCGCGACCGGTATTCCACAATCCGCCGCGCCTGCCGTGAACGTGTATCTTTGCCGGAAAGTGTAGCAAACACACCGTCATAGCACATGAGCCAATCAATTCTGGAACAACTCCAACAACGCGCAGCAGCATCACCCAAACGCATCGCATTTCCCGATGCAACCGACCCTCGCACCATTCGTGCGGCAGTGCATCTTGCACAGCATGGATTTGCCATCCCTGTCTTGGTGGGTGATCCCGATGCAATCCGCACGGTTGCCCGTAGTGAAAGTATCAACATCACAAACATTGAACTCCGCGACCCCGCCGCTGCTAACGAGGACGTTGCACAGCAATTCTACAACATGCGGAAGCACAAGGGAATCACGCTTGAACAAGCGCATACTGCTGTCCGCTCGCCGCTCTTCTACGCTGGCATGATGCTTCGCAACAGTCAGGTTGATTGCTGTGTAGCCGGTTCGCTCAGTACCACCGGCGATGTCCTTCGTGCCGGAATTCAAACCGTCGGTCTGCGTGAAGGCATCTCGGTTGTCAGCAGTTATTTCCTGATGATACTCGGCGGCGGCGACGAACGCGCCCTTGCCTATGCCGACTGTGGCGTTGTTCCCTATCCTAATGCAGCGCAACTTGCATCTATCGCACGTTCAACTGCGGCAAGCTACCGCAGCGTCATGCAGACCGCCCCCCGTGTGGCATTCCTCTCCTTCTCGACCAAAGGCAGCGCGGAACACGAATCCGTGACAACCGTCCGCGAAGCATTCGCACTCTTCCGTACTAATGAGCCGGACATTATTGCCGACGGCGAACTCCAAGCCGATGCCGCACTTATCCCCGCCATTGCCGCACGCAAATCACCCGGCTCAGCACTTGGCGGCTCGGCAAACGTCCTCATCTTTCCCAACCTTGACGCAGGCAACATCGCCTACAAACTCACCGAACGCCTTGCCGGAGCAACTGCGCTCGGACCCATCGTGCAAGGTCTTGCCAAACCCTACTGCGACCTCTCGCGCGGCTGTTCATGGAGCGACATCGTCCACGTTGCGTGCATCACCGCGCTTATGGTATAACATATCGTATCATTACCACATTGCCTTCGGCAAACGGCACCAACCCGCCGTTCCTGCCATCACCCCCGCCACCTGCCGGAAAGCGCAGTCCGCCATTGCCCAAGCGTTCTTGCGTTACGCTTCCAAAGAATACCGTTCCAGTTGATTCCCCTCCGACTCAGTGATAATCTGCGTGTCTGCGTGTCGTTCGTAGCAAGCGGAGAGCGTACAGTTGCAGCGTCCGCACTATGTTTGCACACCGTGTACATACCCGTATTCTATGGCTCGCACCGTTTCATTGCTCTTCGTGTTATCCGCTCTCTTGATGGGCGGCTCATACCTTGTGGCGCAACCACGCGAAGCAACGGGACTCTTCGGAAACTATACTCTTATCCGCCATAGCGCCGACTTTCGCTCTTTCGAGGATACACCGAGCTGCTGCCCCAAATTCGAGAGCGGTAGCGGCACCGGCATCGCCTTCGGGTTTCTCTACGAAGTTCCGTTTTCAACATCGTTCAGGGCGGCGTTCCGTGCGGGGTATCTGCCGTCGGGCGGGACATTGCTTCGCTCCGAAGCAACCGTGGTCAGTGGCGGAGTAGCCGGTCGTTTCGACCACAGGGTAGATGTGCAGCGTGCAACAATCGGTATCGAACCGCTCTTGCAAATTGGAACGGTAGGCAACCTCTGGTTGAATCTCGGTTTCCGTGCAGCATTCGTATCCTCAAAAACATTCTCGCAAAAAGAAGTGATAAGCGAGCCGTCGTTCGGCACGTTTCCCAATGGGCAGCGTTCGCGCAATGAAGTCACCGACCGCGATATTCCACGCGCCGCCGAGTTCGCCTTCGGTGCATTGGGCGGCATAAGCTACGACCTGCCGATGAACACCGATGCTACGCTCATCCTTGCACCCGAAATTCTCTACACACTCCCGCTTACGCTAAATGTCAACGGCACAGTTTGGACAACATCCAACTTGCGCTTCGGTCTTGCTGTGAAATTCTCACCGCTTCCCCCTGTCGAGCAAGTTATCAAGCGTGATACCGTGTACACAATAGACACAGTTCGGCAAACGGTCGTTGCCCGAAACGCCGGATATGTGCGCGGAGCGGAGCAGCGTTCAAAGCGTGTGATCTCAACAGAAGAGTTATATCACGCCACACTCATCATCCGCCGTACCGACACAGTGCGGATTGCAGAAGCGTCGGTGCTTCGTGCGTCCATTCGTGTTGAGACAGGTATGACAGCGGGCTTACAATCACCGCTCATGGTTGAAGAGTTTAAGTCAGTCCTGATGTCGCCTCTGCTGAACTATGTTTTCTTTGATGAGAACAGCAGCGAGATTCCGCAACGCTACCGGCTTCTCCGTGCCGGTGAAACCGCTACGTTTGCAGTTGCAGATGTGAATAGTCCCGACCGGCTTAGCACATATTATCATGTGCTGAACATCGTTGGCAAACGGATGAAGGAAACACCGAAGGCAATGCTGACACTTATCGGATGCAACGCCGGTTCGGGTCAGGAGAAAAACAACATAGCACTTTCAAAATCACGCGCCGAGTCGGTAAAAGCGTATTTAACCAGTGTATGGAAGATTGAGCCGTCGAGGATAACTGTTGAATCGCGTAACACACCGGAGAAAGCGGCAAACCCGCTCATGCCCGATGGCGCGGAAGAAAACAGGCGCGTGGAAATTGTCTCTTCCGTTGCTTCGATTATTGCGCCCGTCGTGACCAATGACACACTGCTCATCGCCACTCCCGCCACACTGCTGCTACGTCCTGCTGTTACGCATACAAACGCAATCATGGAATGGACAGTAACCGCCGCGCAAGGTAACGACATTCTCTACACACAGCAAGGGACTTCAATTCCGCCCGACACTCTCGCGTGGGACATTGGCAACACATCAAGTAAGAAACCGCAATCAACCGAACCTCTGCGAATCTCCTTCACTGTCCGCGATGGTGCGGGAGCAACCGAGAGCTCATCCGTACAACTTGCCGTAACACAACGCTCGTTACAATCAAAACGTGAGGATCACTCCGCAGATAAACAAATCAACCGCTTCTCGCTTATTCTGTTCAATGTCCGCTCAACGGAAGTTTCACCATCAAACAAAATCATCGCCGGGTTTATCAAATCTTATCTCAGCCCTGCCTCTACTGTTACCATCACAGGGTACACCGACCGATTAGGTGACACAAAACAGAATCAAACACTTGCCGAAGAGCGCGCACGAGCCACAGCGCGTGAATTAGGAATCCCCGAACAAAGCGACCGTGTTCTTGGCATCGGCAACGCCGCAACCTACAATCCTATGTATCCCGAAGGACGGCTCTACACCCGAACGGTGGACATCATCATTGAAACTCCGGTCACTAATTGATAACCGTTATGAGACCTGCTGCACATTCGCTCGCTGCCATCATTCTGACAATACTCTGCACGGTTGCCGTCCGCCCGCAATCGCTTTCGATATACAACGTGGATGTTCGCAACTTTCCCGTAATGAAAGCGACGATGCTCGCCTTCAATCCAGACGGCTCGAAAGCACAGCCCGTCATTAGCAACCTGATGCTGAAAGAGAACGGTGTGCAGCGGACAATCACGGACGTACAATGCACTCCTGTACAAGGTAACATTCCACTCTCGCCTGTCTTAACCATTGACCTCAGTGCTTCGATGGCGGGCGGTAACGGTAGCGAAACCAATCTTGACATAGCGAAGGCGTTTGCCACCGCATTTGTGAACAGATTACCCTTAGGCACAGGCAGCAAATGTGCAATCACGACTTTCAGCGACACCAACACTCTCAACAGCCCATTCACCGCTTCCGGCTCTGCATTACTCTCGGTAATCGGGGCATTGCAACCCGCTGGCGGGACAAACTATGACGCCGCTTTCTTAGATGCTCCCGCCGGTGCGCTGCGTGTGACAGGCGTCGGTAACAATAAGCGGATGATTATTCTTGTTGCCGACGGCACACCGAACACACTGCCTGTGGTGAGTACCATCCTCAAAGAAGCGGCACGACTGAATACGCAAATTCACTGCATCATGATCGGCATCACCGCACCGCAGTGGTTAAATGACATATCGGTGAAGACAGGAGGTGTTGTATTTAACAACATTACAAATTCAACACAAGCGCGTATGGCTGCGTATGAACTTGTAACGCTTGCCCAAGGCGGCACGCATTGCGAACTGACGTGGCAAACAGAAGCACCCTGTATGATTCTTCCCACCGACGTATCCGTTCTGTGGGGTACAACTGCCGATACCGTCACGTACACACCGCCCTTCAGAGTCCTTGCGGAGCTTCGATGCACACCAGCATTTGTCGCATTCGGCAGACGCACGCTTACCGGTTCTTATGATACTGCGATTACACTTGAAGCGCGTAATTCTGCTATCCGCGTCCTCGACATCAAGCCCAAAATCGCAACGGCTGCATTCAGCATTCTTGAGAACTTTCCTCTCGACATTCCATCCGGCGGCAAGCGCACAATCATGATACGGTACTTTGCCACCGACTCGGTGAAACGCTATGCTGCATTCGACATCGTTACGGATAAATGTCCGGCAACATTCAGTGTGAATGCCGGCTATATTCAGGGCAAGCAAAAGACGCTTGAGATAACACGACCTGCAGGCGGCGAAACGTACATTGCAGGGAATGCGATGGAGATTGAATGGCGCGGGATTGCCGCAAGCGATACAGTCACATTGCTCTACTCA
>JAEUSO010000221.1 GCA_016788605.1 Candidatus Kapaibacterium sp.
AACGCAAATTGTTGCAACGGTATTCTCGGCTGATGATGAGCATGAACCAAACTCATTGGCAATGGTCGGTGCATCGGCAGCAACGTTGCTCGCAGGCATCCCCTTCAATGGTCCGGTATCGGAAGTTCATGTTGGTCGCGTTGATGGTGTGCTTGTATGCAATCCGACGTATGCCCAACTCGCCACATCGGATATGGAAATCACCGTTGCCGGAACTGACGATTCCATCGTCATGGTGGAAGGTGTCTCGAACGAAATCAGCGAAGATGATTTTCTTGCTGCAATCGAGTTTGCCCATGGCAACATCCGCAGCTTGAATGCATTGCAACGTGAGATTCTTAGTGTTGCTAAACCGCAACGTGAATTTTCAGCACCGTCACGCCCCGAAGCAATCGAGTCGGAAGTGCGCGGCATGGTGACGGACGCAATCAAACAACAACTCCGCACAACAACAACGAAAGAGCAACGTAACGCATTCCGTAAGGATATTGTTGCTTCAACATTAGAAGCTATCAATGTAAAGTTTGCTGCATTGGAAGATTACGCAGGTCTGAACTTCAAGAAACTTGTCGGTGGTATAATCGGCGATGTGGAATATGAAGAAATGCGCGAAATGATTTTGAGCGATGCGCGCCGTTTAGACGGACGCAGCACAACACAAATCCGCCCGATTACCTGCGAACCCGGCATCCTGCCACGCACACACGGTTCCGCGCTCTTTACCCGCGGAGAAACCCAGTCAATTACAACAGCAACTCTCGGTACAGTGAAGAGCGCACAAATGATTGACGGCTTGCTTCCGACCTACGACAAAATGTATATGCTCCACTATAATTTCCCGCCATATTCAACCGGTGAAGTCGGTCGTATGACGGGTACAAGCCGACGTGAAATCGGTCACGGTAATCTTGCCGAGCGCGCACTTCAGGCAATGATTCCTTCGCAAGAAGAATTTCCCTATACAATCCGCATTGTCTCCGATATTCTTGAATCCAACGGCTCAAGCTCGATGGCAACGGTATGTGCTGGTTCGCTAGCTTGTATGGATGCGGGCATTCCGCTGAAAAAGCAAGTGTCGGGTATTGCAATGGGTTTGATTAAAGAAGGCGATCGCTATGCAATCCTCTCCGACATTCTCGGCGATGAGGATTTCCTTGGTGATATGGACTTCAAGGTGGCTGGTTCTTCAGACGGCATCACAGCTTGCCAGATGGATATGAAAATCCAAGGTCTTTCGATTGCTATGTTGCGCGAAGCATTGATGCAAGCAAAAGAAGGTCGGATGCATATCCTGAATGTGATGAATGAAGTTATCAGTCAGCCGCGCACGGAACTATCGCAATTTGCGCCACGCATGACCTCGATTAAAATTCCTCAAGAAATGATTGGTGCGGTGATTGGTACGGGCGGCGAAACGATACGCTCGATTACAAAAGAAACGAACACCGAAATCAACATTGAAGACGACGGAACAGTGACGATTGCAGCAGTGAACGGCGAGAATGCCCAAGCCGCTCTCGACTGGATTAATAACATTATCCGTATGCCTGAAGTCGGCGAGGTCTATAAAGCTAAAGTCAAGGAAGTGCGTGAGGGTCTTGGCGCGATTGTCGAGTTCTTGCCGAAAAAGCAAGGGCTGTTGCATATCTCGCAACTCGATTATGCCCGTGTTGAAAACGTCAGCGACCTCTTGAAGGCAGGCGATTTTGTTGATGTGAAGCTCATTGAAATTCAAGCAGACGGGAAGTTCCGTCTCAGCCGCCGTGCACTTCTCCCTGTTCCTGAAGGTTATGTTCCCCCTCCTCCACGCGGAGACCGCCCCCCACGCGATGACCGTGGCGGAGACAGAGGCGGACGTGGCGGTGACCGTCGCGGATATGACCGTGGAGGAGATAGAGGCGGACGCGGCGGAGAAAGAGGTGGCGACCGCGGTGGTGACAGAGGAGGCGACCGATTTGAACGGCGCGAACGGTTTGATGATGATCGCGGTGACCGTGGTAGTGATAGAGGCGGCGACCGTGGCGGCAGATTCTAATGACAATAATAAACGATTTTCAATAACTAACGTATGGAGATACAATGATTGTTGGAGTTCCAAAAGAAATTAAAACTAACGAGAACCGGGTAGCCCTTACTCCGGGCGGAGCGGAAATGCTTGTTAAAAATGGTCATTCCGTTATCGTGGAAAGCAATGCCGGTGTCGGCAGCGGATTCTCGAATGAGGATTATACCTCGGTCGGTGCTTCAATTCTGCCAACAGCAGCAGATGTGTTTGCACAAGCGGAAATGATTATGAAAGTGAAAGAGCCGATTGCCCAGGAATACGGACTTATTCGTGAAGGACAAATCGTCTTTACCTATTTTCATGCTGCGGCATCACGCGAATTGACTGAAGCAATGGTCAAGACAAAAAGCGTGTGTATTGCGTATGAGACAGTGCAAAAAGCTGATGGCTCTCTGCCATTGCTGATTCCAATGTCGGAAGTTGCCGGACGCATGGCACCGCAACAAGGTGCGAAATACCTTGAGCGTGCAATGGGCGGACGCGGCGTATTACTTGGTGGCGTTCCGGGAACGGGACCGGGTAATGTGCTTGTGCTTGGCGGCGGTATCGTCGGTATCAACGCGGCGAAAATCGCAGCAGGTTTCGGTGCAAGGGTTACCATCATGGATAACAATCTGTACCGCCTGCGCTACCTTGATGATGTCATGCCGAAAAACGTCATTACAATGATGTCCACACCATCAAACATCCGTAAGGCAGTTACAGAAGCTGACGTTGTTGTAGGCGCGGTGTTGATTCCGGGTGCAAAAGCACCGTACCTTGTTACACGCGAAATGCTCCCTACTATGAAGAAGGGCGCAGTGATTGTGGACGTATCGGTTGACCAAGGTGGCTGTATTGAGACAACCAAACCGACAACGCACGAAAATCCAACATACGTCATTGATGATGTTGTTCATTACTGTGTGGCAAACATGCCGGGCGCAGTTCCTTACACATCAACGATTGCCTTAACCAATGCTACACTCCCCTATGCAATCGAACTTGCGAATAAGGGTTGGAAGCAAGCGGTGAAAGACAGCCGTGAACTTTGGCTTGGCTTGAATTTCCTCGATGGTCATATCGTGTACGAAGCAGTTGCCGAACCATTCGGCTTGCCATACACAGACCCGGCAACGATGATCTAATTTGTTGCTTCGCAACAAGTAGAAAAAAGACAGGCGTTGGAGAGTAATTTCCAACGCCTGTTTTATGAATTGATGTAGGTTTTTATCAGCCGTCGAAACGAGCGACGTTTTTTACACCCCGGATTTTTTGTAAGCGTGTGAAAACAGTATCGAGATGGTCAAGGTTCTTTACATATAGAGTCACAATTCCCTCGAACTCTGCACCGAATGCGTCAATATTCACACTACGGATATTCGTGTTGTTGTAATTGACAATCGCATTAGTGATGTCATTGAGCATTCCAGCTCGGTCGTCACCGGTAATTCGGATTGCAGAAATGAACTCGCCTTGTTGAATTTTCGACCAGTTCATTTCCATAATGCGCGGTCCGACTTTATCCTTTAGCTCGGAAACATTCTTACAGTTACTGCGGTGCACTTTGATACCGCTGCCAATAGTTACAATACCGACAATTTCATCACCCGGAACGGGGTTGCAACACCGTGCATAATGATAGAGAACATTCTTCGAGTCGGTGCCGCCAATCTGCACACCATTCACATGTTCTCGCGCCGCATCCTTGAACGCCACCGTCTGTGATGTTGCAGGGGTTTGTAACTGTGATTCCTGCTGTGTGGTGGCTGCAGGTGCAGAGCGGCGTTGGATTTCAAGTGCAATATCATCAAGGTTCGCCGTACCGACTGCAAGCGCGTAATAGAAATCGAAAAGGTGATCGTATTTGAACGTATGGATGATGCGTTCAAAGGTATCGTTATTGATATGTAAATCGAGTTTCTTCGCCTTGCGCTCCCATAGCTCCTTGCCCTCCAACTGTTTCGTGCGGCGTTCCTCGTTTAAGAATTTGCGAATGTGGGATTTCGCCTTGTGCGTGATACAAAACCGTTCCCAATCCTTGCTCGGACGCTGATTCTTTGATGTAAGGATTTCCATTTGGTCGCCCGTCTTGATTTTATAGTCAAGCGGGACAATCTTCCCGTTCGCCTTCGCGCCTATACAACGGTAACCGATTTCGGAATGAATCTCGAAAGCGTAGTCAATCGGCGTGGCACCCTGCGGCAGAATGATTAAGTCATTCTTCGGCGAATACACATAAATCTCATCCTGATATAAATTCAGTTTGAATGACTCGAGTAACTGCTCCGGTGCTTCTTCTCCGGCATTCTCGAAAATGTCACGTACCCAGTTCGCCCATTCTTCAAGTTCTTTGTCATTCCACCACGATGCCACTTTCCCGCTGCCTTGATTTTCCTTATACGCAAAGTGTGCGGCAATCCCTTTCTCCGAAACCTCGTGCATTGATTTAGTGCGTATTTGCACTTCAACCCGCTTGCCGTCCGGTCCGATTACCGATGTATGCAGTGATTGATAGGAGTTCTTCTTCGGGCGGGAAATAAAGTTCTTGAACCGCTCCGGTATCGGCTCGTAGATGTCGGCAACGATACCATACACCGTGAAGCAATCCTTGTTCTCACTGGTTTCGAGTATTATCCTAACTGCTAGCAAATCATAGAGTTCATCCAATGTTTTGTTTTGCCTCCGCATCTTATTGTAGATGGAAAACAAGTGCTTGGGTCGTGAACTGATTTCATACTTGAGACCTTCCGCATCTAACCGCTTTTTCACCGGTTCAAGAAAGGCATTCAGATACTCTGTCCGTTCCAAACGGCTGGCACGGAGTGATGAAACAAGATTCTCATATTCGACTGGGAACAGATACTTGAAAGCAAGATCTTCCATCTCCCACTTGATATTCGCCATACCGAACCTGTGTGCGAAGGGCGCGTAAATCTCCAACGTCTCTTGCGCCATACGTTTCTGCCGTTCCGGCGAAAGATATGTCAAGGTTCGCATATTATGAAGACGGTCGGCAAACTTTATCAATATCACCCGCACGTCCTTTACTAACGAGAGCAGCAGCTTACGATAGTTTTCGGCTTGCTTCACCTCGGCACTTTTGAATATGCCGCTAATCTTTGTTGCACCATCCACAATCTCGGCAACCATGCTGCCAAACTCGGCGCGAACATCATCCAAACTGTACGTCGTGTCTTCCACCACATCATGCAGCAACGCGGCGGCAACGCTTACATCATCAAGCGGGATTTCTTTGACCACAATCAGTGCCACTTCGAGCGGATGCGTGTAGTATGGCTCACCCGATGCGCGAAGGTCGTTTTTATGTGCATCAACGCAAAATCGGAATGCCTTGGCAACCATTTCCTCGTTGCAAGCGGAGAGATTCTTCTTGCATTCATCAAGCAGATGCTGCAAATCCGACTCCACACTCGTGCCGATGTTATAGTCATCAGGCAGGGCGGTTTTCTTCATACTGAATAAGTCGCGGAATTTCATGCAGTTGTGTCTGCGGTATTAAAGTGATCAGATTTCTTTGTGCGGTATTGTCAAAGTGAACCGCTTTCCTGTGCAATTTCAACAATCTATGTGGAATAGTCAAATAT
>JAEUSO010000222.1 GCA_016788605.1 Candidatus Kapaibacterium sp.
CATTTTCATAGCAGATGTAATCTTGCGCGTGTTTTTCACTGCACCGATACGCTGTCGAATATCCCGTAATGTAGCCATGAATTTCTATCCGTTTATTTACACATATTTCCAATTGTTGAGCAGGTATTCCTGCACGTAATCCACTACGCTGTCTTCCAACCGCATAAATGAATGGGAAGCCGCTGTTGCATTCAAGCGCGTCATGTCGGCTTCTGTGAAGTTCTGATATTGTTGTTCCAGCAGAGCGGGCATATCAATATACTCGATTGAAACATCCTTTCCCATTGCTGAGAATACCGACAGAACTAAATCATTCCATGAACGTGCGATACCTGTTCCGAGATTATATATTCCTGAAATCCCGGTGCTGTTTATCAATTTCCATATCACTTCAACCGCATCCTTCACATACACAAAGTCACGCATCTGCCCTCCGTCGGAGTACTGTGGTGATGTACTCCGGAAGAGTTTCACGTGACCTGATGTTGTGATTTGTCGCCATGACTTGAATACCATGCTCGCCATGTCGGCTTTGTGGTATTCATTCGGTCCGAACACATTAAAGAACTTTAAACCGACACTATTAGATAACGAGCCGGTTTGAATCATCCATTCATCGAAAACATGCTTGGAATACCCATACATATTCAACGGACGAAGTGGTGAAAAAACAGTATCGTCATACCCGAACTCACCCAAACCGTAACTTGCTGCACTGCTGGCATAGATATATCTCACACCGTTGCGGTTGCAATATTCGGCAAGGTCAATCGAATACCGATGATTGTTATCCATCAGGTAATCCGCGTCACGTTCGGTGGTTTTTGTACACGCACCCAAGTGAAGCACAAGACGAATCTTACCATCATATTCACCACACTTGATTCCATTGCGGAACTCCTCTTTTGGAATCACGGAGAGAAAACGTTTGCCAACCAAGTTCTTCCATTTCTCACCTGTTCCCAACGTATCAATAACGAGGATATCATCAATACCCTCGTCATTTAATTTTTTGAGTACGACACTGCCGATAAATCCGGCACCGCCTGTGAGAGCAATCATGTTTCGCCTAGATACGATGGATTAGACGGTGCGTTTGAAGTTCGTTACAAACGAGTCAAGCGCAGCGTCAAGTTTGGATTTATTCTCGGCAGTGATTTCCTTACGCATCCCCAAGTCAGAAACGATATCAGCATGGGCATTCTCAATGAAATCGAAAAATTCCTGCTCGAATCGTGTGAGTGACTCTACCGGTAATTCGTCGAGATACCCGTTGGTTGCAGCATAGATAAACAGAACTTGTTTTTCAACTGAGAGGGGTGAATACAAGCCCTGCTTCAGGATTTCAGTAAGGCGGGCGCCGCGCCGTAACTGTTGTTGTGTCGCCTTGTCAAGGTCGGAACCAAATTTGGCAAATGCCTCAAGTTCACGGAACATCGCAAGTTCAAGTTTCAGAGGACCGGCAACTTTTTTCATTGCCTTAATCTGTGCATTACCACCCACACGCGATACCGAAATACCAACGTTCAATGCAGGACGGACACCGGCGTTAAAGAGATTTGGCTCAAGATAAATTTGACCGTCAGTAATTGAAATTACGTTTGTCGGGATATATGCCGAAACGTCGCCAGCTTGTGTTTCAATAACAGGCAATGCAGTCAGTGAACCACCACCGAGCGAGTCATTCAACTTTGATGCACGCTCAAGCAAACGGCTGTGCAGGTAGAATACGTCGCCCGGATACGCCTCGCGTCCCGGCGGGCGGCGGAGGAGCAAAGATACCTGACGGTATGCTGCGGCTTGTTTCGTCAAATCGTCGAATACGATAAGTGCGTGACGACCGGAATCGCGGAAATACTCACCCATAGATGCACCGCAATATGGAGCAACGAATTGCAACGGCGCGGGATCGGAAGCATTTGCAACAACAATCGTTGTGTATTCCATTGCGCCGTGTTTCTCCAACGTACCAAGTACGTTTGCAACCGTAGAACCCTTTTGCCCCACGGCAACATAGACACAATAGACGGGTTTGATTCCCTTTGCCTGTGCTTCTGCGGTGTGGGTATATCTTTGGTTGATTATTGCATCAATAGCAACTGATGTCTTCCCTGTCTGGCGGTCGCCGATAATCAACTCGCGCTGACCTCGACCAATAGGGATTAGTGCGTCAATCGCCTTAATACCAGTTTGGAGCGGCTCGGTTACCGGCTGGCGTTGAATTACACCTTCTGCTTTGCGTTCGATTGGTAATGAATGAGGGGTGTTGATTGGACCTTTACCGTCAATTGCAACGCCAAGTGGGTTCACTACTCGCCCAAGGAGTGCTTCACCTACAGGCACGGACGCGATACGACCAGTACGTTTAACCTGGTCGCCTTCTTTAACAAGACGGTCGTCGCCAAAGAGTACCACACCGACGTTATCTTCTTCAAGATTAAGTACCATACCAACGACGCCGTTTGGAAAATCAATGAGTTCCGAGGACATGCAGTTTGTCAAACCATAGACACGGGCAACACCGTCGCCAACTTGCAATACTGTTCCAACTTCTTGAACATCGGCGGCTTTATCGTAGCCGGCTAGTTGTCGGCGTAAAATCGCAGATATTTCATCGGGACGTACTTCAGCCATAATTACCTCTGATAAATTTCTTTGTAAATAAAAATCTGTTTAGTTCAATGATTGTCCGCTCACAAGCGAATTGCGGAGTTTGAGTAACTGTGTGCGGAGCGAAGTATCGAAGAGGACATCCCCCACTTGTACCAAAAGCCCACCTTTAAGTTCCGGGTTAAGCGAATAGGTTGCAACCGGTGTTGCGCCGAATTTTGCTTTGATATTCGCTACCAATTTTTGCTTTTCGTCATCACTCATAGCCACCGCGCTTGTTACGGTAATCGGGAGCAGGTTGTTATGTTTGTTATAGAGGTCGTCGAATTGATCGAAGATTTCGGTCACAATATCTTCCCGACCTTTATCACAAAGCACATTGATAAACGAGACCGTCAGTTCATTCAGCGAAGTGCCGAATATCTCTTTCAAAATATCCTTTTTACGCCATCCCTGAATAACCGGGCTTTTGAACACAGCTCTAAGATCGGTGGACGATTCGAGCACGGCACGGAACGTATGAATGTCTTTGTTGATAGTATCCAAAATCGACGAATCGCGCGCCGTGTTAAAGAGGGCGAGTCCGTATCGTTTTGCTACTCTGAAATGTTTCATGGTACTTGAGTGGTGACTTCGGAATTAGTTTTTCGACACTTGAGCGATAGCTGAGTCAATGAGTTGCTTGTGCGACGACGCATCTAGTTTCTGGTCAAGGATTTTCTCAGTTGCATTCATAACAAGCGTAGCAACTTCAGCACGTAATTGTGTGAATGCCTCGTCCTTCATGCGGTTCATCTCGCGCTCGGTCTCGGCAAGTTTTTGGTTCTTGATAAATTCCGCTTCCTCTGTCGCTTTCGAGATAATTTTCTCCGCCTGAACACGACCGTCTTTTACGATGTTCATGACCTCTTGCTGCGCTCCGGCAAGTTTCTCTTGGTTTTCTTTCATAATACGCATTGCCTCTTTGTTAGCATTTTCCGCATTGGCAATTGCATCGTTAATAGAATCCTCGCGCTGTTTCAACGATTCCTTCAATGGCTTCCAGCCAAACTTAAATAGCAGGAAAAAGAAAATGCTAAAATTTAAGAGCGTCCAGACAATAAGTCCCGGATTGACGTTTAGTACATTCATAGTTGAGAGTACAAGTGTGTTTAATAATCTGTTTCAAGTATGCTCTGTCAAGCACAGTGGAAACACCTACCAACACAATGTTTCGGGCGTATGACATTCATCACACGCCCTAACATGCAGAACAATTAGATTGCCTTTGTTGCAAGAAGTACGCAAACAACCATTGCGAACAGAGCAACACCTTCGATAAGTGCCGCACCGATAATCATGGTTGTACGGACATCGCCCGCCGCTTCCGGCTGACGTGCACCCGCTTCGAGTGCCGATGCCGCCAAGCGACCGATACCATTACCAACACCGATAACGGTAACGCCACAACCAAGACCGGCTGCGAGCCATGCCAAACCTACTGCTATTGCCTTCGGATCCATAAAATAACTCCAGTTAAATAAGTGAGTATAAGATGATGATTATTGAATATGTGAGATTATTCTCAACGGGATGAATTCGATTAATGATGTGCGTGATGCGGGTCTTCGTGCTTGTGGTCGCCGATTGCAAGACCGATGAACACAGCAGTGAGCATGGTAAAGATGTATGCTTGCAAGAAACACACAAGTGTTTCCAAGAAATATACAAACACCGAAAAGAGAATTGTCACCGGTGCCACTGCCAATGTCTGGAACAAAAAGATGAGTCCGATTAGCGAGAGTAATACCACGTGACCGGCGGTCATATTAGCAAACAAACGCACGGTAAGTGCGAACGGTTTGGTGAACAACCCGATAATCTCAATCGGTACCATGATGGGCGAGAGATATACCGGCGCACCGCCAAGCAAGTGGTGGAACCACGAACCAATACCACCTTCTTTGATTGCAGTGTAATTAACAATGATAAATGATGTAATCGCAAGCGCAGCTGTAACGCCGATAGCACCTGTTGCTGCATGCATTCCGGGCAGAAGCCCGATATAATCAAGAATAAAGATGAAGAAGAAGAGCGAAAGAAAGTACGGCATGAGTGAATTTGTCACGCGCTTTGTTCCCACATTCGGTCGTACAACTTCATCGCGGATATAGACAACAAGTGCCTCGAAAGCGTTTTGTAAGCCACTAGGCGCACCGGAGGGGTTCTTCTTGTATTTTCTGCCAATTATAATCATAGCAATCAACATGACGAGCATTCCCATCCATTGATACACCACAAGATTTGTAACTGACATATCAAATGAAGCAAGTTGGGGCTTACCATTGACAAGAATCGCTTGACCATTCGCCGCTTTTACCGGCTGACCTTGGTACGCGGTGAGTGATTTGTCTTCGGAGTGGAACATCACATATTTACCGTCATGCTCCATTGCATGGGGATTCGACCAGACGTGAAATCCTTCTTCGTCATAGAGCATGATTGGCAGTACTTCATACGTCCCGAATGCTATGCTCAGTTCATGGTGATCGCCAAGTTCACTGAGCAAATGATCGAATACTTTATCAGGCGGAACTTCGCCATGGGTATCATGCCCGCCGCCATGTTGCGGTGCTGCAGAATGTTGCTCATGGTGATCATTATGATTAGCGGGATTCGGCTGCTCGTGTTGAGCAATCGAATGAGAACTGTTCTGAGTTGTTGTATGCTGTGTTTCTTGATTCATATCAATCGTTATTTTCTAATATCGAACTGAACCGCATTAGCTTCAATCCGGTTGGGAGAATTATTCATTCGTCTTCCCGGCTGTAGCGTTGATCGTAGTCAGGGAATCTAGTTCGTTTCCTCTTGACGAACGGTTTTTTGTTCTGTTCGTGCTGGAGATGAAAAAAAAAACCTTCGACCATGACGAAGAGGAAAAACGAAATCATCAGCGACAGGGCAAATGCCACCTGCACCAAGTTCAACACTGTGAGACAAATCCACGTCAGCACAGCCAGAACCATAAGCCGAACCACCATACCGACAAGTACCCTTGT
>JAEUSO010000223.1 GCA_016788605.1 Candidatus Kapaibacterium sp.
GAAACATACACAATGCCTTCGATACGTAACTGACGCGCCATTTCAGGGTAGATAATTGAACGTTGTAATGCATCAAGGTTCACAATAGGATACTCTTCAATGTTAGAATTAAATTCTATGTCATCCTCGTTTTGATTTCCGCCGTTGTCTTGAATACCGGTACCCGATGTTTTCTTATCGTCTGTGTCATTACCTTGGCTGAATGCTCCGCCTTGTTGACCTGAATTTGTTGCAATAGATGTCCCCGTACTGCTTTGCAATGAATCATGGTGTTGTTCATCTTGCGTGTTCTTTGCAACAGGAGTTGCATCATTCATACTTTGTGACGGCGGAGTACCGCCCGACTGACGTAGTTGTTGTATTGGTTTTTGTTGAGCGGATTCATGTCCGGCATTCTTCTTCGCGTCTTGCTTAGGAATGATACCTACAACATGAATAATGTTTGGAACGGGTATGGCAGAAAACGACTGTTGTTGAAGAATCAATATCGTACAGAACGTTATACCTGACGTCACAAGAAGGGCATAGAGAAAACTGCGTGATGTGTTGAGTTCTATAGTACGGATATGTTGTGCAGCAAACGGGTGGCGTAGTGCCATCGGGCTGGATTGCGAGAAATTCATCAGTACGTTCATCATGGTCTCCGCATAGTGGTTATTAATTCTCATAACCACAGACAACGAAGTATCTCATCGAGTTACAGCACTATCAAAACTTTTTATAGAGGTCGCAATAACGTGATGCTAATGTTGGGCATTCGGCGGAATGCAATCCTGTTCTGATATTGAAATTCATACCAACCGTTCACGCGGAGCTGTGTGCCGCGTTCAAGCGTCCACTCAAGCGAACATTCTGGTGCAATGGACTCTAAGAGTGTGTTCACAGCATTGGGTGTTACGATATTCTGTTGTGATAAGGCATACCATCGGATGCCCGCAGCAACACGGCAATCAGTGCCGGCATCAACCCACACCAGCGGACGGATAAACTGCTCGTAGTTCTTGCTAACAGGTCGCTCGGAAAACGATGACCAAAACAATTCACCACGCTCGAAATATCGAAGATAAAAGCGTGTTTCAATGCTTGCGGAATGGTACAAAGGAATGATGAGGGAATCTCTGATTGCTATTTGCCGGAAACTGAAACTTTGAGGTACAGACGGCATTCCTTCAAAGTCGTACACTGTGTACTGGGCAAGTACTTCACATTGTGGTTGAGCATGAAACCTGCCAACATCTATATCGCACGACGGAGCTAATCGGTACACGCGATTCCAGTTGTTTAAGGAACTTCGTTGCGACTTGAGAAATACGATATTCGTTTGCTGTGTTTGAAACGAAAGTACGCCGCGAAGGTACGGTGAGAACTGCCTGAAAAAGACAACATGAAACAAGATATTCTGCTCGTCCCTGTCGTCGTTGTTCAAGACGCTTGGCGTGTCGTACCGGAGTATTGATATTGATGCGGACACTGTGATACTATCGCGCTTCGAGAGTGCGGTACCGCCGCTTGCAAAGAGCCGCACCCGTGATGTGGAATTATCTCGTATGCGTTCAAGAAGTTTTACGGTGTCGAGCAGATCATCCCCGATTCCATCGAATTTTTTCAATGCCGTATTTTCTTCATCGCGGTAGAACGATGCTATGCCTGCTTGTGCATACGATGTAGCATCTGCATAATCAGCTTTTGCTTGAACATTGACACTGAGTTCACTCAAATCACGCTGAACCGACGTATTGTTCAGACCTTCAAGCGGTCGCGCATACCCTCTGTTCACCGATGCGAATCCGAATGTCGCTTGTATATCCGCTGAGATATTTTTAAGCACCCCGAATTGGGTTGCTGCATCAATCGCAGTTCTCCGTTCAAATCGTGTCTCTAAAGTCGTCACCGGTGCGGCATTCAATGATGAAAGTGAGTAAAAATCGCGACGTAGATTTCTGTGCGTTGCAAGGACAGTCAAATAGTTCCTTGCGTCGTACTCTCGCCGTAATCCTAACTGTGCGTCAATGTCTGAGTTTGTCCGCTCGGTGAACGATATATACTCGGAGCGAAGTTGTGCTGAAACGTCGTAGTTATCAAGTTGGATATTCTGTGCACGTCCATTCACACTCAGTAATGTTCCCACATCACGGACTAATGATTGCGTCGCCCGCTCTGCACCGGCAACCGCCTCAAGCATTATATAATTATCATACTTGTACCGTAGTCCCGCCGACGCATTCGACCGCTCGAGTGATGATAATCCAAGCGAGCGTGAATCACGAGAATAGAGCCACAATCCTTGTGTCAGTATTTGGAATGTTGAGTCAACCGGGATTGAATATCCCAGTTGAAATTGTTGGTCGTCCCGAAATGCAGCGGAAAGCGAGCGCACCGTTGAGCCGGAATAATTTTGCGATATGGTAAGTTCACCTCCGAACACACGTTGTGCTATATCAGCATTTGCACGAAAGAGAAACGTGTTAGCGATTTTATCCATCCCTATTCTTGCTGTGTTGTCGCTCCGCGTGGTGTCACGTAGTGATTGAATCGCAGGTTGGGATAAACCGGATACCGCTGTCATACAAAGAAGAATCGCTATCCCCCATACACGCTGAGTTATACTTGTCGCTACGGTATGTGGTTGGGATAGCATAGGTCGCAACGCAGGGATTACTGCCGCAATCGAGGGTCTGTCGCATCGCGCAGCGCATCACCAATCAGGTTATATGCACTCACGGTGAGAAAAATCATTATACCGGGATATAACCCGACCCACCACGCATTGATGCTTGCCTTTACTCGAAAGAGCATTGACCCCCACGTGATAACTGTTGGAGGCACACCGAATCCAAGAAAGCTCAATGATGATTCGATGAGTACGCCGGTTGCGATACCGAACGCCGCCGATACAAGCACCGGTGCAATGGAATTCGGCAACACATGACCAAAGAGTATTCGCATGGATGAAAATCCCAACGCTTTTGATGCTGTCACATATTCCATAGTTTTTACACGGAGCACCTCACCCCGCACAAGCCGTGCAATACTTGTCCAACTTGTTAATCCTATCACCGACATAATCAAGAATATCCGACCTTCACGAACAGTGTCTTGCAGCATGGCAACGATAGTGATAATCAGAAAGAATGTCGGTAGCGAGATAACAATTTCGATAATCCGCGAGATGAGAATATCAACCCATCCGCCGTAATACCCTGCAATCAACCCTAACACAACACCGATTGCCAAGGCAATACTGATTGCGATGAATCCGATGGAGAGTGCGTAGCGAGTTCCGTGAATAATTCCGGCACATATATCCCGTCCAATATCATCCGTACCAAACCAATGCCTCGATGACGGTGCGCGGTCTTTGAGCGAGATTGCAGTTTTATCTACCGACTCCATTGTATAGGGTATTGGCGCAGAGATCACCCAATCGTAGGTAACAGTTTTCCAATCGCGCTGTGTCTCCTCTGTTGTCCATTGCATAAGCCCCAATGAGACGGCATAACCCTTAAGTACCGGTGTCGAAACGCCCCCTTGATATGATGCGATGATGGGTTTTTCATTTGCCAGAAAATCTGCAAACAGAGCGATAAACGCCAAACCGAAAACGACATAGAGTGACACCATGCCCATCGTGTTTTTCTTGAACTGGCGTCGGACAAATTGTCCGTAGGTTTCACTTTGCGATTCGCTTACCGCTTGTGTTGTCGTAGTGTTGCTCATAACTCTTAGTTTGATTTTTTATCGAATGCTATGCGTGGATCAACGAATGAATAGAGGATGTCGGACATAAGAATTCCAGCGAGAGTGAGGATTGCACTAAACGTGAATACCGCCATAATCATCGGATAGTCGCGTGCAACCAATCCTTTGAACGAGAGGTCGCCGAGTCCGGGAATACTGAAGATGGTTTCTATGATGACGCTGCCGCCAATCAATCCGGGCAAGATGCTTGCAAGCAACGTGATAATCGGAATGAGCGAATTACGCAGTGCGTGTTTGAAGATGACCGTACGTTCCTTCAATCCTTTTGCACGTGCTGTACGGATGTAATCCTGACGAACGGTTTCAAGCATCGCGCTTCGCATTTGCCGCGATAGGTAGGCAAAACTTCCATACGTGTAAATCAACATGGGTAAAATCAAATGCCAGAGTTTATCACCAAGTTGCTGCCAGCCGCTCATGAATTCATATCCGTTCGAGTTTATACCGTGGTTAGGAAAGATGTAGTAGTATTCGGGATTGCAGATAAATGATATTGCCATTGAGGCAATCCAGAACGGAGGCAGCGAGTAGAGTGCGAATGATGCGAATCCTGCTATCTTTTCACCGATTGTGTTCTGATGTGTTGCTGCATACATCCCCAAGGGTATTGCCACAATGTACGAGATGAGAACTGCAAGGATATTCATTGTCAGGGTGATTGGCAGCCGTTCCATGATTTTACCAACTATAGGTCGTTGGTCTTGGAATGACACACCGAAATTACCTTGAACTATATCACCAAGCCAATACACATATTGTTGCCACACCGGCAGGTCGAGTCGCATTTGTTTACGCCATAGTTCGATGGACTTTTTACTAATTGCTGAACGTGCCGACTGCGCCCCTTCCGCTCCAACACCGGATTTCACAGCTGCTGGATCGCCGGGTGCAAGCCGCGTTAATGCAAATGCAATCAACGTAATTGCAAGGAGCGTGGGAATAAACAGGAATATCCGCTTGATGATGTACTGTATCATACGACTAAGTGTTCATTGTAAGTTACCGTGCGACATTCGTTGCACGACGCTGAAAAATACAGTGTGGAAGTGACGTGGACGGAATGGAATTGCAATTACAAGGGCACAAGACCAAATGCTTCACGTTTACCGACTCTCAACGTTCCGCAGTAATCCCGTAGTGAAAAGATGAGTGTCCCGTTGGGAGCAAGGGCGGGTTCAGGTATGAAGAGCGGCGTATCGGAAACAGAGAGCAACTCAACATTCGCTCCGCCTTTATTCATTCTATACACACCTGTCGCTTTGTTTTGTGTTGCCACAAACGTGATGTAATTCTCACTGACGATAGCCGACGAAACAATAGCCGCTTGATAGAATAACTCCCACACCACGTCACCGGATGTAACCGAATGGAGCCGGACTGAACTTTTAGGTTCAGCAAAGAGTACCGATGCAATACCGCTGACAACGAATGATGTATCGTCGCTGACCGACAAACCACGCGGAGTATCAACAGTGTTTCTCGACCACAGCGACTGACCGGTTTGCGAGTAGCAATGCAAGACAGGAAACACGCCGCCATCGCTACGCCTCTCTCCGCCAATGACAATTGTTCCATTTCTCAAGACAATCGCATTTGATGTAATACGTGTGTTATGCAATGCATGTGCCCACCGTTCCGTACCATTTGCATTGAGCATGATAAGGGAATCTGTAGCCGCAATATCATTGGAATGAAGCCCGATTGCTATGTTTCCTTGTGCATCGGCGGCAAACACCCGCTGCGGTTGAAATGTTGTCGTATAGCTCCAGAGCAGTTTTCCATCTGTTGTGTATTTGCGGATGATCCCATCGTCGAATGCCACGACAATTCCATCGTGCAATAAGAGGAGTTCCGAGCTAACGATGACATTATATCCGGCTCTTGG
>JAEUSO010000224.1 GCA_016788605.1 Candidatus Kapaibacterium sp.
TTCTGCATGTTCACGAGTAATCGTTGACAAGAGTATTTATGATACGTTTATTCAAAAGTTGCAATCAGAAGTATCAAAATTGCAACAAGGCAATCCGGCGGAAAATTATCCGGTTGGTCCTGTTGTAAGCGAACGCGCAATGAACGGCATCATCCGGTATATTGAGATAGGTAAAAAAGAAGGTCGCTTGCTGAACGGCGGCAGTCGTGTTGAAGGTAAAAACGGGTATTACATCGAGCCGACCGTAATCGCCGATGTAAAACCCGATGCCATCATTGCGCAGGAAGAAATCTTCGGACCCGTGCTTGCAGTAATCAAGTCGCGTAATTTCGATGAAGCAATGAAAATTGCAAACAATACGAAGTTCGGATTGACAGGTGCGGTGTACACGAACGATAAGGCGAAACTGGAGCGTGCAAGAAGTGAGTTTCATGTCGGTAATCTGTACCTGAACCGTAAATGCACCGGTGCATTGGTCGGAGTGCATCCGTTCGGCGGGTTTAATATGAGTGGTACGGACTCCAAAGCGGGAGGGCGCGATTACCTGCTCTTGTTCTTGCAAGCGAAAATGGTAAGTACGAAAATCTGATTATCTAATCTCCGCCGTACATGATTTTATGTGCGGCGGTTTTCTTTGTCATTAAAGGTTCGCTCAATACATCAGTACTGTTCCCGTCAATCGCCTACACCTATTTGTTCAACCAATGATAATGCAACAAGTTCTCATGAAGCTGTTTCTTTCCTCATTGCTGCTTGCATCATGTATAGCCACAAGCTGCACGTCGAAAAACTCCGAGCCGGCACCGGAAGGGAAAATATATTCCGAGTCGAACAACCGGATGGCTGTCGAAGACAATAACGCAGTGCTGAATGGTTCGCGCCACAATGCTATTACCAAAGCAGCTCGTGAATGCTCTCCAGCGATTGTTGGTATCAACGTCACGGAGATGCGTGAAGTGAATAGCAACCCCTTTGGCGGTTTCTTTATGGACGACCCGTTCTTCCGTGATTTTTACGGACGGTTCAATCAACGCTACACGCAAAAAATCCAATCACTCGGTTCAGGATTCATCATTTCGAGCGACGGTTATATTATCACGAACGACCACGTTGCCGGTCGTGCGAGCAAAGTAGTTGTCACAATGACAAACGGCGAGAAATACGATGCTGAAATTATTGGCAGCGATCCTACGAGTGATGTCGCACTCTTGAAAATCAAAGGCAGCAATTTTCCTTATGTGAAACTTGGCAATTCGGACGATGTGATGGTCGGTGAGTGGTCAATTGCTTTTGGCAATCCGTTCGGATTGTTCGACCGTAATGCAAAGCCGACGGTGACAGTCGGTGTGATAAGTAATATCGGTGTTAATTTCAGTGAAAATGATAATACCGCTATCAACAGCAAACGTGTGTACCGTAATATGATTCAGACCGATGTGGCAATCAGTTCCGGTAACTCCGGCGGTCCGCTTATGAATGCCAACGGCGAAGTGATAGGTGTGAACACGGTTATCTTTTCAACGGCGCAATCTGGCAGGGGAGCTGGTAGTATCGGTATCGGCTTTGCTATACCCGTCAATCGTGTCAAGAAAATAGTCAATCAACTTAAAGGCGGTCAGAAATTAGACCGTGAGTTTTATACCGGCTTGACGATTGATTTTCTGAATGAACAAAATCAGAAATACTACAAAACGAAACGAAGTGAAGGTGTGATTGTAACAGGTGTGGCGAACAATTCTCCTGCCGAGAGAGCGGAGATTGAACCGGGAGATGTGATTGTGGATATTGACGGCATCGCGATTCATTCAAGTGATGATGTTGATGTTTCAATCAATGACGGCGTTGTCGGGCAAACGCTTACGGTGAAACTCGACCGCGACGGCGACATCCTTACGAAGAAACTAACGCTTGACAAACGCAAACGATGATAGATGACGAACAAGATATCACTGACCCTGCATCTGCTGTTGAATCAGGAATAGTGAATAATGATGATCATCGCAGCGTCCTTGAAGCACGGAACATCCGCAAGGTCTATAAGAAACGTGCGGTGGTGAAAGACGCGTCATACCTTGTGCGGCAAGGGGAATGTATCGGCTTGCTCGGACCAAACGGTGCCGGTAAAACAACGTCGTTTTATATGATTGTCGGTATGGTTAAGCCAACAAGCGGAACTGTTCTCTTGGATGGTAAAGTCATTACATCGAAGCCGATGTACAAGCGGTCGCAAATGGGTATCAGTTATTTACCGCAGGAAGCGTCGGTGTTTCGCAAGATGAGTGTTGAGGATAACATCATGGCAATACTCGAACTTCAAGGTCTTTCGCGCAAACAGCGCAAAGACAAACTCGAAGAACTGTTGAACGATTTCAACATCACGCATATCAGGAAAAGCAAAGGTTATATGCTGTCGGGCGGTGAGCGACGACGTTGTGAAATAGCCCGCACCCTTGCGTGCAGCCCCAAGTTTGTCTTGCTCGACGAGCCGTTCGCAGGGGTTGATCCGATTGCGGTTGAAGATATTATGAACATCGTTCGCACACTTAAAAATCGCGGCATCGGCGTGCTTATCACCGACCATAACGTGCATGAAACTCTTTCAATTACTGACCGTGCATATATTCTCATTGACGGCAACGTGTATATCTCCGGTACAGCAGAAGAAATCTCTGCGAATGAAGAAGTGAGGCGTTTGTATTTAGGTCAGCACTTCAAATTAGAACGTTACGGGTAAAGTGTTCCGCATTATATCTCAAGTGTGAGTTGCGGTGTACTATGATTAGTACTGTGCATCCGTTACATTGATAGCAATGCCCGTTTAGCTTCCAAACCTCCTGCATATCCTGTCAGTGAGCCGTCTTCACCAAGAACGCGGTGGCAGGGAATAATCAGTGACAAAGCGTTTGCACCATTTGCTGATGCAACAGCACGGATAGCTCGTTCATTTCCGAGCCGTCGAGAAAGCTCGAGATAACTGATTGTCGAGCCGTAAGGAATTGTTTGTAATTCGCGCCACACGCATTGCTGAAATTCTGTGCCTGCAGGGGCAACCGGAACAGTGAATGTCAATCGTTCGCCGTTGCAATACTCTTCTATCTCCACTCGTGCTCGGACAATAATCTCATCCTCACCGATACTGAATCCTGTATTGAAAAATGACATCACCCGTTTGTCGATATCCTCACGACGCTTTCTGAAGCGCCAGTCACAAAGACAAAGTGCCGAACCGGTTGAGCCGAGCAGCAGCGACCCAAACCGTGTGTGTATATGTGCCGTAACGATAGGCGGGGAATAATCAGACATAGGACTCCGTCAGGATTTCATCTATGCTATTCAGTTGGCGTTGCGATTCATTCTTCTTGATGATGAGTGACTCCATTTGTTTTGCAAGAATGTCGCGTTCTTCAATAGCCAACTGCAATTCTTCGCGTGCGGTTTGTGCCTTCCGTTCCAACTGGGCAACGCTCTCTTCGTTCGCCTCACGCTCTTTCCGTTGCGAACGGATATATAACGCCCGGCTGATAAAAAACGCCGTCAATGCTGCGAAGATGGTTGTGAAGATTGCAAGAATCTTCGATGCACTTTTGATATTGTCCTCATGCAAGGAATCAAACCCGCCAAGCAAGTCGCCTGAGTATAGCCACAGTATTCCAAGTATGATTGTGAGAACCAATGACAATCGTAACGCTGCTGCATCACGGCTGTGCAACCGGAACGGACCCATTCGCTTTGCTTGGATGCTCTGCTGTTCGGCGTTGATTGCGCGACCCTGAGCGTCTTCCGCACGTTTGCGAAGTGTGACAAGTTCTGTCTCTAACCGTGCTAAGGTGGCTGTTGTTTCACTATGTTCTTTTGCAATACTGTTCCGCGATGCCACAAGGGATTTTTCGCGCTCTTTCCAGATGGATGTCACTTGACCGCACTTCGCCTCGAACACATCCTGGTCGTACCACCGGTTATATTCCATTAACGCCTCAGCAATAGGCGGCGTAAGGGAATACGTGTTTATATTCTTGATGATGAGCGGCGATGACTTTGCAAGGAGTTCCTTCACAACATTCAGTTCATCTGGAATAAAAGAGGTAAGTGCGAACTCTAGATCGAAGCGGTCAAAGTATGCAAGGTTGCGTATTGCCTCGCGGAATGCTGCATTATACGGTTGCAGCACAGTGCTTGCTCTGTAAAACGTTGTGGCAATATCAGAATACAGTTTGGCGGTCTTCTGTGATTCTTGTTCAGTGGCAATGCGGATGCTCTTGCGAATGACGGGATGAATGGTAATCTTTGAATGTGCTGAGTCGCTTTGGCGTGTAAGCTCCGCCGAGTGCCGCAGATAGGAATACGCCTCACGAGATGTACGGTGGGCAACGGGAAAACAGCGTAACGTATCGGCATCGAACCAATC
This sequence comes from Candidatus Kapaibacterium sp., assembly GCA_016788605.1. Classification (GTDB taxonomy): domain Bacteria; phylum Bacteroidota; class Ignavibacteria; order Kapaibacteriales; family NICIL-2; genus JAEUSO01. The sequence continues at coordinate 4,406 of JAEUSO010000224.1, forward strand.
GCAAAACGCCGCTGCACGAATCCACTCTTTTTGTTGCTCGCTCTTATACCAGAACACACGTTCTTGTGCGCGGGCGGCAAGTTGTTGCTCGTCCGCACCCGACTTCTTCGTTTTGAGTGAATCAGCGTAGAGCGCGACTAAATATGGAAGTCCAAGCGTTGCATCCATGATCACGTCTGCAGCGGGCAGGTTGTTGATACCCTCTTTCTTCAAAAACTCGGCGACGAGATCCGGGCTGAACTCATCAAGGTGCAGTTCAAGAATTAAGGCACGCCATCTGTCCCAACGCCGCTCTGCATCTGTGGTTGTCAGAGGTTCGCGTCCTGCGATGATGAAACGGAAGTCGAAGAATTGCGATACATACGCATCGGGCGGAAGGAACGGCGAACTGTAGGAGCGGAAATCGCCAAACCGTTTTGTGTAACAGTACGGCAGGAAGTTTTCTAACAGCCATTGATTCATGCTCGCACTGATTTTCTCGAACGTGTCAATCACGATGATAACTTTCACCGGCTCGCGGGTGTTCAGATAATCCGCAAGTGATGTCATCTCATCAGTCATGGGATAGAAGGTATTCATCAAGTCCACCATGAATGCTTCCGAGACCACGTTGCCGGTATCTAAAATGAGTCGTTGGTCGTCGCTTGATTTGAACCTGCTGCGTATGGTTGAGTCGAAGGGTGTCCCGCTTCCTAAATGTGGTGCGTATTCCATTGTTTCTGAAAGCGAACGCAAGGTGGAACGGTCTTCCACACTCTGCCATGCCGAAGCATCATGTTCTTTTAAGTCGCCGGTGATTTGCGAGAATCTCATCCACCGTGCATCTGTTTCATCACTGCGAAAGCGCGGCGTATCTGGCTGACACGCACGGAAACTGTTCAAAAGTTGAAAGACAAATTCGGGAAGGTACTTCACATGTGCGTCTTCATTCGATGAGAGCAGCGCATCAGCCGAACGATGCTTTTGTATGCGTGACATCAATTCGCGCAGCAATGTGGATTTCCCGACTCCGAACAACCCGTGAATCGCTATAATCCGTTTTGCATCCTCGTCTGCGTGTGGCAGTTCAATTTCATGAAGTATGGTGCGTAATTCGTTTGTCCGTCCTGTTATCATTCTTCGTCCTGATGTTGTGCGGCGCAAAAATACAACCGTCATTCACCATCATTCTGTGGAATGAATACGTTTGATGAACCATGAGGGAATCTACAATGAATTTGTTATCGCACAATGT
>JAEUSO010000225.1 GCA_016788605.1 Candidatus Kapaibacterium sp.
TGAAATCGCGGCTTCGTGTGAATACTGTCATGGAGAAACTCGGCAATTCGTGGCTAACGTACATCCTGAGTTACGAAAAAGCATCGCTTATTTGATTTTACACTTCACTGCGTGATTATGAGTACACAACAACTTATCGATAGTGCGCGCTCGGTAATGAGTACGGTAAAAGACCTGAATGCTGCATCAGCACTTTTAGGTTGGGATCAGGAAACGTATATGCCGGAAGGGTCGGCTGAAGCACGTGCAGAGCAGATTGCTACGATTGATACACTCGCACATCAGCATATAACAAGCAATGTGTCACGAACATTAGCTGATGATATCCGTACATCAGTTTCAGACGGTGGAACAACATCCGACCGGTTGTTGCGACTCTTCGCACGCGAAGTTGAACGCGCCTCGAAGCTGCCGGAATCGCTCGTTCGCGAGACATCGCGCGCCACTGCACTGGCGCAAGAGTCATGGAAGAAGGCACGCATTGCAAGCGACTTTTCCATCTTTGCCGGTGATTTGAAAAAACTTGTGGAGTTAAAGACACAAGCGGCACATCTCTATGGCTACACCGATAACGTGTATGATGCCTTGCTCGACTTATACGAACCCGGTATTACGGTCGCGCAACTCAAGCCCGTGTTCAATAATCTGCAAAAGGGGACGACGGATTTATTAGAGTATATCAAGCCGGTTCGTGAACGTGCTAATGATGCAATACTCTACAAAAAATATGATAGTAATAAACAGTTGCAGTATGCACAGTATGTGGCAAGGGCAATCGGATTCAATTTTACTACAGGACGTGTGGATGTCAGTACTCATCCTTTCTGCACATCATTTGCACCGACGGATGTGCGGCTTACAACGCGCATCTTTGAGGACGACTTGCGCTCATGTCTCTTTGGGTTGATACACGAAGCTGGGCATGGCATGTATGAACAAGGATTCGCACCGGAATTGACACGGACGTTCGGCGCAGACGGTGCCTCGATGGGTATTCACGAATCGCAATCCCTCTTCTGGGAAAATGTGATTGCACGCAGCGAAGAATTCTGGCAGTGGGGATTGCCCTTATTGAAAGATTATTTCCCCGAACAATTATCCGGCGTATCGGCATTCGAGTTTTACAAAGCAATCAATACCATCGAGCCGTCGCTCATCCGCATTGAAGCCGACGAAGTGACATACAACATCCACATCATCATCCGCTTCGAGATTGAAGAGCAGCTCATCAATGGCTCACTCAACGTCGAGGATATACCCGCGGTCTGGAATGCCAAAATGAAAGAGTATTTGGGAATTACTCCGCCCAACGATGCAAAGGGCTGTTTGCAGGATATTCACTGGTCGTTCGGTGGCTTTGGATACTTCCCAAGTTATACGTTGGGTAAGCTTTATGCTGCCATGCTTCGCAAACAACTCTTGAGCGACATTCCCGGAATCAGTGATGAAATACGCCGGGGACATTTCAAACCAATCCTTGCGTGGCTACGAGAAAAAATCCATTATCACGGAAAAACAATGACTCCGAACGAGTTGATTGTATCCATTACCGGACGGCAACTGACCGAAGCGGATTTTCTTGATTACGCGCGTCAAAAGGCGGAGCGTGTGTACGAGATGTCGTGATGACGACTGACTGAATTTTTTAGATACTCATAAATTCTACTTATATATTTCAAAGGAAGAACAATAAATGGCGAATTACTTTTTTACATCGGAGTCGGTCTCGGAAGGGCATCCCGACAAGGTGTGCGATCAAGTATCGGATGCTGTGCTTGATGCTGTATTAAAGGACGACCCGACGGGTCGCGTTGCATGTGAATGTTTTGCAGGCACGGGTATGATTGTGGTTGGCGGTGAGATTACGACACAAACCTACATTGACTTGCCGGATCTAGTCCGTGGCGTTATACGCGACATCGGCTACACGAAGGCAGAGTACAGGTTTGATGCGGATTCATGTGCTGTTATTAACGTCATTAACCGTCAGTCGCCGGATATAGCGATGGGGGTGGACACAGGCGGCGCGGGGGACCAAGGTATGATGTTTGGCTATGCTGTGGACGAAACAAAAGAATTGATGCCGGCTGCACTTCATTACTCGCATCAGATTGTGCAGAAGCTGGCAACCATCCGCAAAAAACAGCCGAAGCTGATGCCGTATCTGCGACCCGATGCAAAGAGTCAGGTGACACTTGAATACAACGACAAGAATCAGATTGTCCGGGTTGATGCGGTTGTTGTTTCAACACAGCACGACCCCGATGTGAAGAACAAACGCATCCGCGAAGACGTGATTGAGAATGTTATCAAGAAAGTGATTCCCGCGAAGTTTATTGACAAGAAAACGAAGTTCCATATCAACCCGACCGGACAGTTTATCATTGGCGGTCCGCACGGCGACACGGGCTTGACCGGTCGTAAGATTATTGTTGATACGTATGGTGGCAAAGCACCACACGGCGGCGGCGCGTTTTCGGGGAAAGACCCTACCAAAGTTGATCGCTCGGCGGCGTATGCAGCACGGCATCTTGCAAAGAATCTTGTTGCTGCCGGAGTTGCACGCGAGTGTACAATTCAAGTGAGCTATGCAATAGGCGTTGCCGAACCGGTATCGCTTATGGTGAACACGCATGGTACGAGCACCACCGACTCGCAAGCTATCGCGCAGTACATCATGAAGAACGTGGATATGACACCGAAAGGAATCATCAAGCGTTTGGATTTACGCCGTCCGATTTACCGCGCATCAGCTGCATATGGTCACTTTGGTCGCCCTGAATTCCCATGGGAGCAACTTGACCTTGTTGATACATTCAAAAAGAACTTAGCGTAATAAATTACAGCAGTATAATCAACAGCGGCTCATGGCAACACGGGTCGCTGTTGTTGTGTTTGCAGTGTTGATTACAACCAGCTTTTGTTGAGCTTGACTCAAGCTATCAATTATTCTTTACTTAGATTCAAGTGGCATGTGTTCACAGTGTGGGAATGCCAGTTGGCGACAGAGGCAAAACGTCATACGGTTTTTCGTCGTTTGCAAAAGAGGTTATTGAGTGAAGGGTAATCCCACGGTATGATACATAAAAACTTTTTCTTCCATGTCCTGTAACCAATTCTTACATGGTGAGGTTAATGACTTCAGAAACTTGCAAGGTTCTCAAGCACAAACAACAAACACACACAACTTTTTGGAGTAGAATTATGAAAACGATGTTGGCTAAACTCACCGCTCTTGCAAGTGTTGCACTCGCACTGACAATCACCGGATGTTCCAACGTAACGGAGCCGGCGACGACCGGCGTAACCCTTGAACAAGAACTTAGCGCGATGATGACAAACACATCCGCAACGATTAGCGACGACGGTATTGCATGCCAGGACTTCGACCCGATGAACGGCGATTACTACCGCTTCGACGGACCCTCGGAAATGCGCGGAGGCAAACATGGTAAAGGTGGTCATCATGGTAAAGGCGGCAAGCGCGATTCGCTGCACATTGGTAAAGGACATAAAGGCAAAGCCGATTCATTGATGATGATAATCAAGTGCCTCAACCTGACTGATGATCAGAAACTGAATGCAAAACCAATACTCGACACACTTCGCTCGCAAGTCCACGTGATTCTCAAAGCATTACGTGATGAACAAAAGCCACTGCGTGACGATGCCCGTACACAAGCTAAGGCAGTATTCGATCAACTCAAAGCAGGCACAATTACCCGCGATGAAGCAAAGACACAACTCGATGCAATCCGCACCGCACTCAATACTGCTCTCGAACCCGGACGCACTGCCGCTCACGCACAAATCAAAGACCTTCGGGTTGCAGCCGTAGCCCAACTACGTGGATTGCTTACGCCAGAACAGCAAGCGATACTTGACGCATGGGTACAAAGCGGAATCATTCCGTGCTAATCCCACACCTGAATAGAAAAGTATGATTAAGCCGGAGAGAAAAACACTTTCCGGCTTTTTCTTTTCTTGAATACAGATGCTATGGCGTGTGTATGTTCGGGCAGTTCACACGACTCACGTTTATGCTACATCTTCTTGCCGGATTCATTACCGGCTTTTGCCTATCAATACCGCCCGGTCCTGTTGCGGCAGTTATTGTTACAACCACTATTCGCAATGGCAGACGGGCAGGGTACATTGCTTCGCTTGGCGTTACCATTGCCGACATTCTCTTTTGTTTTCTCGCATCCTTTGCCTCGCTTGGGATTATAGCCACGTTCGGCTCGTATATCACAGCGCATCCAGTAGTATCGCTACTTCTACAACTTCTTGTGGCAGTCGCTATCATTGTGTTTGGCTATATGCAATGGAAGCACCGTGTGCCCGATATGAACAGCACTATGACGAGCCAAGAAAATGTATCATCCCGACCATTTTTTACTGCATTACTAACAGCACTTTCGAATGCAATCAATCCGACATTTTTACCTACGCTTGCAGGGATGCTCACAGTAGTAAGTTCGCAACTGCCGGAATCATGGAATGCAGCAGGTGATAAAGCACTCTTCACAGTTGGATTTGGGCTGGGGTGTTATGCGTGGTTAACAGTAATTGTGGAAGCCGTGCGTAAATACCATCGTGGTCTTTCGTCATCAATGATGAAATGGCTGTTCAGAATAATGGGTGGTATTCTTATAGCTTTTGGTGTTGTATTGTTAGTGCGAATCACGCTGACACTGTTGATTGAGTGACGCGCTAATTCAACCTGTCGTCGAATGTGAATAGTTTATTGAAGTGTGCGGCGTTAATGTCCATTTCCTTGATAATCTCTTGTGCCGCTGCAAGAAATTCTTCCGCAACATACACATGCACTGCCGCAAGCGGACCAATGGTAAGCGCATACACCGACGCGCCGCCAAGAACAATCTGTACCGGCACTCCTTCCTCCTGCAAGCGACCGCACAAAACCCGCGCTTCCCATTCAGTGCTTGTAGAACACAGTTGAACCCATGATGTGTTGCCCATAGCCGTTACGAATGGGTTGAACAGTATTGAGCATACACATTGCCAAACCGCCACATATCGTGGAAGCTGCAATAGAGCGGTGCGGGTGCCATGCGAATTACGTTCGGGTTGCGCCAATCGGTAATCACACCGTTTTTGATGAAATACTCATAGAGTTCACGCCCGTTGTTGCGTGCAGTGGTTGATAGTTGCGCCCCGCGTTCATGCGGATTCTCAGGTGTGAGAATATCCAAGCCCAAGTTCGGATAACTTGTAGATATATCCTTGATGATAAACTCAAGATATGCTGTGAGTTGGATACTCTTGTCGCGCAGTTCCCCGATTCCCGCACGGTCGAAAATCTCTAACGATGCACGGTGAATTGCCATTGGAAAAACGGGAGCGTTACTAAGTTGCCACGATTCTGCTGTCGGTGTCGGAAGAAACCACTGCGGCATGGTAAATCGTGTTGCTTCATCGTTACCCCACCATCCGGCAAGCCGGTGTATCTCCGGGTTTGTGCAATGCCTCTCATGAACAAAGCAACCGCCCACTCCGCCCGGACCGGAGTTAAGATATTTGTACGAACACCACGTTGCATAATCAACATTCCAATCATGCAAATGCAATGGAAC
>JAEUSO010000226.1 GCA_016788605.1 Candidatus Kapaibacterium sp.
AAAATTCCAATGAACGCCAAGTGCCGCACATTCGCGTGCTATTGCTCCGGCTACATTTTTCGTCAATGAAATATCGCCCGACATGGCAAGAGCCATTGCATGGGGGAAGTCCGTTCCGCCCTCCAATCGCATCGGCAGACCATGCTCGTAGTCCGCACTGAAAAGCAACGGCTCATCGGCTTGAGCTTGTAATTCTGCAAGTATCTGCCCTGTCTGACCAAGCTCTCCTTGAAACACACAGAACCCGCCAACCCCGCGTTCAATCAATTCACTGCATCGGGTACGGTATTCCTCGCTTTCGACATAGAGGTTCGGAACAAGCGACGGCATCACAAGCTGGGCAATGGACATAGGTGGTTTTGTTGAATAAGAAAAACCTCATCCGCCCGGAATGAGGTTTGCAAAATTGCATCATGTGTGTCAGTTAATGCGAATGCTCTGAGATTATTCTTTGATGAGCTTCAGATATTGAACGCGGTGCGGCTCGCGGATTCGCAGTATATACATACCGGACGGCAACTCCGAAACTGTGAATACCGATGCTGTGCTAACTTCCGCACTCTGCAACAATTCACCCATGAGCGAAAGCAGTTCCACCGTTGCCTGCCGACTATCCGCCGGGATAATCCGTATCTCGCTTGACAAAGGATTGGGATACACATACCATCCGTCGGGCTGCTCATACGCTACCGATGTTTTCACATCAATGAAAACAGGCGATGATTGCGCGCTGCATCCGGTGGTATTCCGTATCCGTACTGAATAGTTTCCTTTTTGATTATCAGGCACAGTGTATTGCCGTTGTGTTGCGCCTTGTATCAGCCCGCTCTCACTATACCATTGGTATGATGTGAATCCCGCACTCGCTTCGAGATTACGCCCGTTTGCACTGACCGTGACCGAAGGTTTGGGTATAATATTCAATGGCAAATCCCGAATCACTTCGCACCCCGCAGAATCAGTTACCGTGACGCGCAAGGTGCTGTTTGCACTGATATACAACTTTGGTGTTGAATCAATGGATATTTGCGGAACAGTTCCGTTCAATTCCCAAAAGAATGTGTACGGACGGACACCGCCGGTCATAATAGGACGGATAATCGCCGTATCATCCTCGCAGAGAGTAAGATTTGATTGAAGGGATACATTGGGCGGGGCAACAACCCTGATGAACCGCTGCTTGATAAGGAAACTGGAGTCATCAAGATTTGATACCATCAGACGGACTGAATACAACCCGGGAGTTGTGTATGTGTGCACAGGATTAGGGTCGAAATAATCATACACTCCGTTATTATCCACATCCCATTCCCAGATTATGACATCTGTGCTGCTGGAATCAAGAAAATTAACAGTGAACGGTGCGCAGCCAACCGTCTGTTCCGCCCCAAACTTGACCGTTGGTTTTTGAGCAAACACGAAGAGCGGGCAACAGCAAAGAATGAGAAGTAAATGTTTCATAGCGTATAAGAATGAGTTGAATGACATGATGAATTGCATCAGTAACCTGCATTGTCGTTTTCTGTAACACTGCAAAGTAGCACATCTGCGTCAATCAACCGTAAGTGCTAATTTGTAGCACAATACATCACCATCACTAAATCGGTAACGAGTGAACACGCGCAGAATACTATTCTTATTCCTTGTCTATGGTTTTATTCTTCATATCCGTGCAACCGGCTTTGCACAACCTGTACCCGACTTCGGATGTAAGACACGCTTACCCGAATCGGTGAACAGCTACCAACCAAGCATCATGCCCGTTCTGAGTAACGACGGCTCGACGTTGTACTTCTCCCGCAAGTTCCATCCCGATAATATCGGCGGTATCAGCGACCCCGACGACATCTGGTACTCGAAACGGCTAACGGACTCCACATGGTCGGAACCACGCAACGCAGGGAGACCGCTCAACACAGAAGGAAGCGACGTGCTGTTCTCGCTCATGCCCGACGGCACAACGGCATTTATCGGAACAACAATCCGCCGTGAAGGCAAAGTTCTTCCATGTTATGCCATTGCCGACATTCAAGCAGGAACAAGCACACAGCCCCAGCCAATCATCATCCGCAGTTACGATAACAGCTCACCAAATCACTACGCCCACTTGGCATACGACGGCAGAACGCTCTTGCTCTCGACAAACAACACGAACGGAAACGGTGGACTTGACCTGTATGTGTCGTTCAGAATCGGCAACACCTATGAATGGTCTGCACCGCGCAATCTTGGGTCGGTCATAAACACAAGGAGAACGGAAGGTTCACCATTTTTAGGGTATGACGGTGCAACACTCTATTTCTCCTCCGACGGGCGCAAAGGGTACGGCAGTCAGGATTTCTTCGTCAGCAGAAGGTTGGATTCCACATGGACGCGGTGGTCGGAACCCGAGAATACCGGTGCAATCATCAATAGTGACGGCATAGACCATTGCATTTCACTAACACGCAGCGGCGACTCCGCCTACATAGTTTCGCAGACAGAAACCAAACGGACGAGTATGTACAGCATTTGTATTCCACAGCATTTGAAAATATCCGCACCACAACAGCAACGTACGCCGTCAGCCACGATACGTGATACAATCGTTGTGTATTTCGATACCGACGATGCAACACCAAAGGATACCCTTGCGCTATCGATATTCTTCACACGTATTCTCTCACTGAATGGACGTTACACGCTTACCGTCACACCGCACACATCTGCACGCGGCACAGTAGCACACAACTCCGCATTAGCAGATGCACGATTCCAATCCGTACTGAACTACATCAATACCCGATTCCCCGTAATGAATAACGCAATCAACAAAGGAAAACATATTGAACATGGATCAAGCGGGATGGACACTGATTACCCACAAGACAGGAAAGTTGTTATTGAGGTGATGATACAGGAATAGAGCGAGGAGGATTACGTTTGAACACCAAGATATTCTCCGTCCGGTACACCACACTGAAGTTTTCCTTGAAGTAGGGATATGCCACGGAATCCCGTTGAAGCGACTCCCAGCTTGTGCGGCTGTGTCCGTTGAGCATAGGCATTTCATCATCCATAAAGACGACCGTGTACTCTGTTTGACGAAGCTCCTTATAAAAGCGGTTTTTCCATACATCGGGCACTTTCTCTGCGAAGAAAAACTGCGCGTGTGAAAACACCGACCACGCCGGCTCGTCCAACGTCAAGTTCATCTGACAGGCAGCCATTCCGACGATTAACGTCCGCTTGCTTGCTGTACGGTTGGCTGTGATAAAACCGGTTATAGAATCCCGTTCCAGAAAGCGTAATTGGTTTTGATCATATCGCGTATAATACTTACGTATAAATTTAGAATCTGTGAGCGAACCAAATAATGGCGGAATATACTTTGCATAGCGCGGCAGTGGCGTGAAGACAGCCATCACGACAATCAATGCTTGTGTTACAACACCATGTTTTGAAAAACTAATTGGGAAAACCGATGAGAGTTTCACAAAGCCAATCGCAGAGAGTAAGATCATCAAGATATACATCCGCATGAAATGATGATTGCCAAACCGCCGTTCTAGTACAACACTCAGATATAATCCCGCTGCATACAATACAACCAACAAAACCAGCGGACGGTATCGCAAGGCACTCTGTTCGCGGCTAAGTCCAAACCATATTCCTGCGATTGCAAACGCACTGAAAAGCAGGGAATACATATCACCGAAATATGAGGATGTCATCTTAAGTCCGTCTCGAATGAACGAACCATTAACACTGATGAGTTTATTATACTCAACCACAAACTGCAACATTAACCGATAGCCGTCAAGCATATTAGTATTCATCAAGATTTGAATATGACATACACTCATTGTAAGAATGAAGCCGATTACAATCCAAATCATAAGAATAAAACGTTGGAGTTTTGTGGAAGTACTCATAAACCATACTGCAATGAAGGAAAACGGCAGGACAATGCCCGCTGTATATTTCAGTGCACATATGATGCCGGTCAAAACACCTATGACGAAGGCACTTGGATTGTGAACATCTCGTTTGAGATGATGGTAGATGAGCAAAATGACAAGTGGAGACATGAACGTTTCGCAGCACAACGTATGTAAGAACCCGATGGAAACATAACCGATAGAGAACATAACTGCGCCTATATATGCAATCCTATCATCACGTGTAAGACGGCGAATACAATAAATGAAAATTGTAACTGTTGCCGCTTGTACAATAAGGTCGCCTGCACGAAGTGCAAGATCCGAGTACCCGAAAAGCCAAACTATAGGAGTAAAAAGATAATAAATAAGAGGCGGCTTCAAATCCAAGTAATCAATATAAAGAGTCCCTCCGTTCAGTATCACTTGCGCGCCACGGGCATATATAGCTTGGTCACCAAAGAGCGGAAACGTCAGTGTTGGTAGTAAAAGCGCATAAGAAATTATAGACAATACAACACGCGTGCATCTACGATACTCTGGATTCGTCAACTGATCAAACAACATCAATAGCATTTACTTGTATTGTTATCTTGTGATACTATCATGAATATAGAACTAACTAGATACATTCATTCGAGAATGGCTACAATATGTGATACGAGTAATCTATGTGACAACAGTCGCACCCATCACTCCCCCGACCAAAAGCCGACTTTCTTATATACTTTCCTGAGTGTCTTCCTTGCAACCGCTCCGGCTTTTTCCGAACCGCGTTTCAGGATTTCCGTCAATGCCGGAACATCGGCGCGGATTTCTTGGAATGTTGTGCGAACAGGACGCACATACGCTGCTACAGCATCACCCACAGCCGTCTTAAACTCAGCATATCCGCGTCCGTCAAATTCACGCTCGATTTCTTCAATACTGCGTCCGGTGGCTATGTGATACAACTCCATCAGATTGGCAACACCCGGACGTGACTCGTCATACCGGATGTCGATACCGGAATCGGTGACGGCACGCTTAATCTTGTTACGGATTTGCTCGTCGGTATCCACAAGATAGATTGTCGCATTCTGGTTCGGGTCGCTCTTACTCATCTTCTTTTGCGGCTCTTGCAAACTCATGATGCGCCCGCCCATCGCACTGATGTATGGCTCCGGTACGGTGAATGTGGGTGAATACAGATTGTTGAATCGTGCTGCAAGGTCGCGGGCTAACTCCAAATGTTGCTTCTGGTCTTCCCCCACCGGAACGCAGTCCGCCTGGTAGAGTAGAATATCCGCAGCCATAAGCACGGGATAGGTGAAGAGTCCCACATTGACATTATCGCTGTGTTGTGTGCTCTTGTCTTTGAATTGAGTCATCCGGCTTGCTTCGCCGAATCCGGTGAATGTATTCAACACCCACGCAAGTTCGGCGTGTTCGTGCACATGGGATTGGATGAATACCGTGCTTTTGTCAGGGTTAATTCCCGCTGCAAGGAACATTGCTGCGGAGTCGAGCGTGCGTTTGCGTAGTTGTGCGGGTTCTTGGCGCACGGTGATGGCGTGTAAATCAACAACGCAAAAGAACGACTCGAAGTCATTTTGAAGATTCACCCAGTTCTGTAATGCACCCGTCATCTGACCAAGGGTCAGTTCCCCGCTTGG
>JAEUSO010000227.1 GCA_016788605.1 Candidatus Kapaibacterium sp.
GTTTCGATTTCAACAATGTACGGACGTACCTTGTATGAGGCAACGATCAGCCAACCAATCAACATTGCAACCGACACATGGGCAAACGGAATCTATCTGCTTAGGAATGGAACGCCATCGCAACTCATTTTGAAAGAGCGGTAGTCAGAAATAAAATGAGCGCGTCCGGTATTCATCAGACGCGCTCTTATAGTTTTATACGAAACTCTGGTGATTACACGCCCATCGGCTCTCCGACTTGCACGTAAGGACATGCAACCAAACGACCATCCGATTTTGTATCCAACAGCGGCGGCGCATCGGCACATGATGGCTTTGCAATCGGGCAGCGTGTACGGAATCCGCAGCCGCTCGGTTTATTCATCGGTGTCGGTATATCGCCTTGCAACACAATACGTTGCTTGTCCTTGCGCTCGGGGTCGGGAACCGGTACTGCCGAGAGCAGCGCACGAGTGTAAGGATGCGTCGAGTTGAAATACACTTGATCACTTGTTCCAATCTCAACCACATTGCCAAGATACATCACTGCGATGCGTTGCGAGATATGATACACAACCGAGAGATCGTGCGCCACGAAGAGGTACGACATACCGAACTCTTCACGGAGTTTTTCCATCAGGTTAATCACCTGCGCCTGCACCGACACATCAAGTGCGGAGACCGGTTCGTCGCATATAATCAGGTCTGGCTTGGTGGAAAGTGCGCGGGCAATGCCGATGCGCTGACGCTGACCGCCGGAAAATTCATGCGGAAACCGTGCTGCATACTCCGGCTGGAGTCCGACTTTTTCCAACAGCCACACGACTTGGTCATTCACTTCCGCTGCGGAGAGATTCGGTTGATGGATTTCGAGCGGCTCGGCGATTATCTGCTTCACCGACAACCGTGCATTAAGCGATGAAAAAGGGTCTTGGAAAATCATTTGGATTTTCGACCTGTACGCGCGCATGTTTTTCGTTGATAATGCAAGCAGGTTCGTCACCGTTCCGTCCTTCTCGTAATAATTCACTTCGCCCGAAACATGCACGCCGGGTGATACATGGCGCAAGACGTTAATGACTGCCCTGCCGACCGTTGTTTTTCCACATCCCGACTCGCCCACAAGACCAAGTGTCTCACCGCGTTTGATGGTGAACGAAACGCCGTCCACCGCCTTTACGTCGGCAACCTTCCGCTGGAACACACCGGCATGAACCGGGAAATACACTTTTAAGTCCTTGACTTCAAGCAGTACATCATTCGATGTTTTGGCATTACTCATAACGTCGCCCTCCTTCCATCTCCGGTTGAACTACATGGCATCGAACAAAATGGTTTGGCTTCATCTCAATAAGCGGCGGTTCAACGGTATCACACTTCTCAATTTTCTTCTCGCAGCGTGTGCAGAATTTGCAACCGACAGGCAGGTTCATAATACTGGGAACGTTACCCGGAATCGCTTGCAAGGGTTCGTGGCGTTTCGATTCGTCTTCTGGTCGCGGAATGGAACCCATCAGCCCAACGGTGTACGGATGCATCGGATGCTTGAAGAGTTCGCGTATCTCAGCAATCTCTTGAATTTTCCCGCCGTACATCACAATCACGCGGTGGCATAACTCGGCTACAACGGCAAGGTCGTGCGTGATAAGTAAAATCGCCGCTTCTTTGCGTTTCTGCTTTAACGTAAGCATGAGTTCTAGAATCTGCGCCTGAATCGTAACGTCGAGTGCGGTTGTCGGCTCGTCGGCTATGAGCATTGCGGGGTTGCAGGCAAGCGCAATGGCTATCATCACACGCTGGCGCATACCGCCGGAGAACTGATGCGGATAATCATGGATGCGTTTTTCGGGGTCGGGAATACCGACTAAACGGAGCATCTCGACCGCGCGGGCAAGTGCGTCCTTCTCGTTCAACCCTTCGTGCGCCATGACAACTTCGGCAATCTGCATCCCGATACGGAACACCGGATTGAGCGATGTCATCGGCTCTTGGAAAATCATTGCGATTTTCGAACCGCGAATCTTGTACATCTGCTCGTAATCCAACGCAATGATATTGATACCGCCGTCACGGTCGAACGCAGCCATATCATACTTGATTTGCTCTGCTACTTTCCGCGCATCGTCACCTTTATAGATAACCTTGCTACCTTCCATGATTCTTCCCGGCGGCTCGGGAATCAGCTTCATCAACGAAAGCGACGTTACGGATTTACCAGAACCGGATTCGCCGACAATACCGAGGACTTCGCCTTGATAAATATCGAACGACACACCGTCCACCGCCTTCGCCCACTTCCCTTCGATGTTGAAGTAGGTCTTGAGATTTTGTATTTCGAATAATTTATCTGCCATAGTTGTTTCCTCTTAGCGCAAACGGCTGAATGTTTTCGGGTCGTATGCCTCGCGCACACCCTCGCCGATAAATACGATAAGGATAAGTGTGGTGAACATTGCACTAAGCGGGGCTAAGACCAGCCACCAGTATCCGCTTGTGATTTCACGAAGACCGACACCAACCATCTCTCCCCAACTTGGTGTAGGCGGTGCCAATCCAAATCCAAGAAACTCCAAACTCACCAATGCGCTGATACCGCTTACCACTGCAAACGGAAAGAAAGTGATAATTGGTACAAGGGAATTTGGCAGGATGTGTTTAATAAGAATCTTCCATGTTGGAACGCCGATAGAAATGGCAGCCGCAACATAGTCGCGTGTTTTCTCGCGGTAGAATTGCGCCCGCAGTTGAGCGGTAACACCAAGCCAAGCAAATGCAGAGACCAATACTACAAGGATGCCGAAGTTCGGTCGGTAAATCGAAACAATGATGATAATGAGAAACAGGTATGGGAGCGACGACCATATTTCCATGAATCTCTGAATGATGATGTCTATCCAACCACCAAAGTATCCCATTACCGCACCAATAGGAACACCAATGATGTATTCAATCACGGCAACTAAGAGTGCGAACGAGAGTGATATGAGAAATCCATACGCCATCCGTGAGAAAACATCGCGTCCGCGGTCGTCGGTGCCGAGGATGCGGGGAACGGAATTATTCTTTGACTCAAACGGTCCGCAATACGGCTCGTTACCTGCAACCGATATATCCTCGATTGGACCATACGGATAGAGCGGCATGACAACAGTGTTAGCACCGCCCTCCTGCTCATACTGAACTTGCAGATCGCGGTATAATGCCTCCGCCTTGTTTCCTGTTTGTCCTAACGTCTCGCCGCTGATAAACGGTGTGCCGCCAATCGGACCGATGAGCGGTAGGTCAAGCAAATCACGAAACGCCGGGAAGTAACTTGTTCCGTTGTAGGAAACATAGAGTGCTTTGTTGTTAATCAGAATAGGGAGGAAAAATGAGATTGCATAAAGGACACAAAGAAACACTAACGAAAAATACCCTCGCTTCAGCGTTTTGAACTTCCGCCACCTGCGTTGGTTGATTGTCAGAATTTCCTGTTTTCCCCCTGCGTTTCCGTCGGATGAGGTTGATGATGCAGCCATACTACCGTGTTGTGAGTTTCTGTATAGAGTTATTACTTGAAGCGGATGCGCGGATCAACAAGCGAGAGAATTAAGTCGGAAAGAATAGAGCCGACCAATGTGACGCTTACTGAAATGACGGTAAAGCAGAACACGATGGGATAATCACGCGCCACCACTGCCTCGAACGAGAGTTTACCAATGCCGTCAATACCGAATACCGATTCGATGAGATATGAGCCGGTAAGAAAAACCCCTATAAGATAGCCCATGTTTGCAGCAATCGGGATTATCGAGTTTCGCATGGCGTGAAGCCAAATAACACGTTGTTCGCGGATACCTTTTGCAAATGCTGTGCGGATGTAATCCTGCGAGAGATTATCAAGCAATGAGTTCTTCATCAGCATAGTGAGCGTGGCAAATCCGCCAATCATATACGCGATAAGCGGAAGCACGAAGTGACTCGCCCTGTCAATCACTTTATCAATGAATGAGAATTCGCTGTACATCTTGTCTTCAAATCCACCAAGAGGAAATAACGGCAAGAATGATTCAGTACTAAAAAAGACAAGTAGAACCGCACCCAACGCCCAACCCGGCACCGAATACGCGATGAATACTATTGTCGAGGATGCAAAGTCGAATGTTGAGTTATGTCGTAATGCTTTTTGAATCCCCAAATACACACAAACAATATAGCTCAATACCAAGCTGATTATCCCGAACTGTGTAGAAATTGGTATGCGCGACTGCACAAGTTCCATCACAGGTTTGCGGTACGTGTACGATGTGCCGAAGTTGCCGTTAAGAATACCGCTGTACTCCTGCCGGAAGATGCGGACTTTCATTTCACCTGATGGCATTTTCTTTGTTTCCCACAACCAATCCGATAGAACCTGACTTGGATTATCCGCATCTACAATCGTGTAACCGCCGTTGCCCGCTACTGCCTTTATACGGATACCATTACCGACTAATCTCGGTTCATCTGGTTTTAGTGTGAAACTCTCGGCATCACGTTTCATGATACCAAGCCACATCATGTATTGCACGGGAATCGGCTTATCGAAATTGTAAAAACGTTTGAGTTCCTCCACTGCTTCGGGCGGGATGTTTTGTCCTTGCACATTGCTTGCAGTACCGGTCTCACCACCGCTGCCACGTTTCAATGCTTGTAACTGCATATCAAGCGGACCGCCGGGAGCTGTTGATACAATTGCATAAACAACTATCGTACAGCCGATAAAGGTGGGAATAGTGAGAAGTAATCGCCGGATAAAGTATTCTAACATGTTATATCTGTTTGATGGTATGTCATTACTCTTTCTTAGAAACACGAGACAGGGTAAGAAAGAGTGTTCCTTACCCTGTAAAATGTTTAACTATTGCAATCCGAGTTTTTTCCAGAAATTGACTTCCTGAATTTGCTTATTGCCGTCCACATCTTTCTTCGCGGCTTTTGCTTCTTCAATTGCAGCTACCTTTTCCGGGTCATACCACCATGTGGTGGCAATTACACCATAGATATACCCTAACTGGGTGAAACGACCAACTACATATTCCGGCATACCGAACTTATCCCAATGAGCAACGCGGATACCACGAGGATTCCATTGATGAATATCGAAGTACAAGCCGTCGGTGATTGCATCTATCTTACGGATGATATCAACTTGTTTCTTCACGTCGAACTCTTGGTCATACACATCAAGCAGTGCGTCAATCTCGGCATTCTTCACCCCTTGGATATTGTTATTATCCGACTTGTCGGCTAGTTTGGAACTAAGTGATGTTTCGGGATTCGGGATGACCAATCCGCCATAGCCAAAGTAGAAAATCTCGAAGTTGCGGGCATCTATGTTTTTAATTGTCGAAGCCCAGTCCTCTAATTTGATTTGCATGTCAATCCCCGCCTTACGGAGTTCCTGTTGGTATGGTGTTACAAACCGTTCCGACGGTTTTGTGATAGCCATTTCAAAGCGTAGCGGTTTACCATTCTTTGTGCGGATACCTTCTGCATTGCGCTGACCCCAGCCCGCTTCGTCGAGCAGTTTATTGGCAAGATCAGGATTGTACTCTACTTTACGGTTG
>JAEUSO010000228.1 GCA_016788605.1 Candidatus Kapaibacterium sp.
CCGCATAGCCACGTAGCCGCCGACTGTTGAGGTTGATGAAGCACCGTCGCCCACAGCTTGTTGCAATGCAACGTCGGCTTGTGCGCGGATGAGGAAGTCGCTCGATGGCGTTGCATTCATCACAAGCGAGTGATACAAACGGTTTGCGGATGCCGCGCCGTTTGGCTGCTCGTTGCCCGAGAGTCCGCCAAGGGTGAAGTTCAGGTTTGCATCGGGACGGTAGGTAATCATGTAGCCGATGCTTTTGCTGTTGTTATTATCGGTGAACCGGTTGTAGCCGTTCAGCAACAATCCTTGCAGGGAAAGGTTGGGATGTGCATCGTAGTTCACGCGAAGACCGGCTTGGAAAAACGGTTCGAACTGCGTTACCATTGCAAGCGTAGAAAGCCAGTTGTCTTTTGCCTGAATCACTTCGCCACCGATATGCGTCAGGAAATATCCTGCGTCAATCCATAAGCCGTTTGCAAAACTCACACCCGCATATGCTTCTTGCAGAGAAGCGGCGGGAGTAAGCGGGTCTGCTCCGTCGGCAAGCCACGATACGCGGGGCAAATCGCCGTAGTGAAGCGTTGCTTTAGCACGGTAATTCGGCGCATCAATCGTTCCGGTTACTTGCATCAGGTTCACACCTGCGGTATTCTTGTTGGGTGCAAGGGCATTAAGCATCGAACGGTTTGCCGATGCGCTGCGGTCGTTATCGCTTGCGTAATAGGTATCAACATAACTTGAAAATCCGACTGTTGGTTTTGCATTTGTTGCAGCGGGCGGTGCCGGCGGTGCGTCGGTTTCGGGTGTTTGGGCAATGCTGTTCAGGGAAAAAATGCACGTCATTGTGCATGAAGCAATCGCAAGGCGGGCTATGCGGTTCATAATGAGGACTCCGTTTTTGCAGGACAATACGTCGGATTCGTGTATGCGTCGCTGCTTGATTGGGGATGATTCCTCCGTGAACCATTCTATGCTTCCGTGTCGGAAACGACGGGAATGTCGTCAGCCGGATAATATCGGACGGTGTTTTGTAATCTTGAATTTAATGTTCCTTACCGACTGAAGTTGGTATGCTGTTGCAACATTCTCCAACGTTGCTTCGTAGATTGCGCCGTCGCGTGCCACCATGCGCGGACAAAAATCTATCAACACCCACAAACATCTAAAGGGTAACACACATGGCAGACATGCAACAGCCATATTATCAGCAGCCGCAGCGAAGCAAAACAAACTGGTGGATTCCCGTCGGAATCATCGGTGCGCTCATCGGCGGCGCATTCATCGGCGTTATCGTCATCTTCTTCAGTTTGGGTTCGTTCATCGGCGGCTTGGCATCGAAGTTCGAGAGCGAAGACGATAAAAATGTACAGGTGGAAAAGAACTCGGTTCTCCAGCTTAAGTTTAAGGGCACAGTGAACGAATACGAATCATCGCGCGGATTTTTAGATGATGAAAGCGGCACAACATTCATAGACGCGCTTGCCGCAATCAAACACGCCGCAACCGACGAGAAGATAAAAGGCATTTACTATACGCCGGGCGGTTCAATCGGTTTTGCAAAGCAACGCGAAATCATAGCCGCACTTGAAGAGTTCAAGAAATCCGGTAAGTTCATTTACGCATTCCTGCCGGGCGGCGCAGAGCGCGATTACTACTTTGCGGCGGTCGCCGATTCCATCTTTATGCCGCAAGAGGCGATGTTCGAGTTCAACGGGTTTGGCAGCACCACCGCATTCTTGAAAACCATGTTCGAGAAACTCGGCGTGGAGTGGTATGTGGTGCAGCGCGAAGAATACAAATCCGCAGCGGAAACATTCAACCGAACATCATTCAGCGACCCCGCACGCGAGGAAATCCGCGCCCTGCTCGACCAACGCTACCGTATGTTCACTGGCGATGTTGCGCGCTACCGGAAACTCTCGCAAGAAAGTGTTCAAGCAGCACTCGGACGCGGTATCTACGACCCCGACTCGCTGAAAGCACTCGGTTTCATTGACGGCTTTGCCACCGAATTACAAATGAAAGCGAAGTTGAAGAAGAAACTCTTCGGCTCGGATACGTCGGATGAGACACTGAACTTTGTGGGATTGACCGACTATGCATCATACGCCCGAAACGATACAAAACAGAATATCCAGAAGGATAAAAAAATTGCGATTGTGTATGGCAGCGGGGCAATTCGTTCGGGACGCAGCGCGGGTGCTGGCTATGAAATCGCCTCCGGTTCGTTCGTCCGCGACCTTCGCAAAGCAGCCGACGATAAGGATGTGGATGCAATTATTCTTAGGATTGATTCGCCCGGCGGTTCGGTGCAGGCAAGCGATGAGATTTATCACGAAATCCTCCGCGCCAAAGCAAAGAAACCCGTGTATGCTTCGATGAGCGATGTGGCTGCATCGGGCGGATATTATATGGCGATGGCGTGCGATACCATTGTGGCGCACCGCGAAACTATCACCGGCTCGATTGGTGTTATCGCCTCGATTCCGAATGTGGCAAAATCATGCGAGAAACTTGGTATCAATATAGATTCCGTCACCACCGGCAAGGCGGCACTCTTTATGGATCCGGGCTTGCCGCTCAGCGAAGCCGACAAGCAACATTTGCAAACCATGATTCAGTCGTTCTACGACCGTTTCTTGGAGCGTGTGGCGCAAGGGCGCAAATCCACACCGGAGAAAATCCGCGAAGTTGCACGCGGCAGGGTCTGGACGGGTGAAGCGGCGAAAGAACGCGGCTTGGTGGATGTGCTCGGCGGACTCTACACCACGATTGAACTTGCTAAAAAGCGCATCGGTGCCGACCCGAACAAGCGCGTCAGCATTGTCAGCTACCCGAAAAAAACGGAGCAAGTAGAGGCAATCCTGCGGATGCTGAACTTAGATGACGAGGACGAAGAAGAAGCAAGCGAGGAAGCACGTGCCGCTGCAAAAGAGAGCATCAATGCAGCCGTTCAGCAATATGTGCAAGCGCAAAACCCCGTATGGCAGCAAACATGGAACACGATGCCGCCCGCCGTCCGCGAGCAACTCGGCTATGCCTTGCAAATGATGGCTATCAGCCGCCGCGAGCAAGTCCTTGCCGTCT
The DNA here is from genome assembly GCA_016788605.1 of Candidatus Kapaibacterium sp. Lineage (GTDB taxonomy): Bacteria > Bacteroidota > Ignavibacteria > Kapaibacteriales > NICIL-2 > JAEUSO01. Next base: position 3,076 of record JAEUSO010000228.1, read on the forward strand.
TGCCGTGGCATCTTGATATTCACTAAGAACGAACAACGTATTTCAGACAAACGGTCGGGCGCGGAGGACGTTCCCGACCGTTGTTGTTTTTGGGGGAATCCGACATCTGACGAAGGAGCAAAAAAACACCGCACATACATTTCACGCAGGGGATAGTACTGTATCGGCATACTTTTTCCACATCTGTCCTTGCCAAAAAGGGCGCGGAGTGTATTTTTGCGGGCTACGGTTTTTCCAAACACTCTAAATACGAGGAATCTGCATGGCAGAAGACGTAACAGTCGAAAAGAAGGAAAAGAAGCGTACACGGAAGGCAAAGTACATCGTTCTTTATTCGCCGTTTTTGATGCGTGAGACCAAACACGAACTTATCGGCGAGCCGATGGAGACAGAAAACGGGAAGCAACAATGGGCGCGCTGTACAGTTAGCCACCATTCGCAACTCATCAATCTCGATGCCCTTCAGGCGCAGCAAGAACGCATCAGCACAGCGGCAATCCGCATTTCACGCGAGGATTCAAAGCAATACTCGCCAAAAAGCGAATACCAGATTGGCGATGTGATTTACCACAAAGTGTGGGATGATGTCGGAATTGTCCGCTCGAAAGAAGTAATGACCAACGGCGGCAACGCCATTGTTGTCCTCTTCGAGAAAAGCAAAGAGAAACGACTCATTGAAAAACTCTAACACCCATTAACAAAGGATTTTCCGGTGATTGGCGTAACAATCCAAGCAAACGAATCTATTGACCGCGCTCTGCGCCGTTTCAAAAAGAAATACGAACGCAGCGGTGTATTGCGTGAATTCAAAAAGCGCACGGCATTCGTAAAACCGTCTATCGAGAAGCGTCTCTCGCGTATGAAAGCGGTTCGCCGCCAAATGCGCCAGCAAATGGAACAAGAGTAATTCTCCCATCCATTCCCGCTTGTTCAAAGCGGGCGGCACAGCGTTTGTAACACTCTAAGCAGATATTGTCCCTATTCGGGTGGCGGTATCTGCTTTTTCTGTTTTGAGTATGGTGGATTCTGTCCTATCTTGGTTATACCGTAGGTACACAGTTCCCCATACCCCCGCAGTTTCACCCATTTCGCACGGATGCGTATGACGAATTCTCTTTACAACAGCCGGCTGTTGTCCGGTTTGCCCTCGATTGGCGTGGCATTCATTGTTCGCAATGCGGCGGCTACTCTTGCACGCGCGGTGGAATCCGTCCGTTTTATTGCCAACCAAATCGTGGTGGTGGATACCGGCTCGACCGACGGCACGCCGCAACTTGCAGCGCGCTTGGGAGCCGAGGTCTATTTCCGCGAGTGGGATAACGACTTTTCAGCAGCCCGCAACTTCGCGCTGCGTCATATCCGCACCGAGTGGATTCTTTCCCTTGATGCCGACGAGGAGCTTGATGAAGCATCGTTCCGTGCGGCGCGTCATCTGATGGCTTCACCGGAAACGGGCGGGTTGAACCTTGTGATTGCCAACATCCTTACGCCCGACGGAGGTACGGAACACCGTCACCGCTATACGCGCATCTTCCGCCGCAATCCCGCAATCGCGTACACAGGAAAAATCCATGAGCAGATTGCCGAATCCATCCTCGACGCAGGGTATGGCATTGCGGAAACGGAAATACTTATCCGTCACAACGGCTACATCAACACCGATGCCGGTAAAATCAGACGGAATGCGGAATTGCTCCGCGCCCAGCTTGCCGAGAATCCCCGCGACGAATGGACGGCATACCACTTGGGTCTGACGGAATTTGCCGCAGGCAACCTGCATCACTCCTCCCAATTACTTACACCGCTGCTGAACTCTGGCGGACTTACAGCCGAACAACGTGAGATTGCCACAATCCGCTGCGCTCAAATCGCGCTTGCCAATGATGATGTGCTTCGGGTGGATGAACTGCTTGCATTTACAAGCACCGACACTCACCGCGAAGGGCTGCGTCAGTATATTCTTGCTGCAAAGTACAGCATGGAGCATGAGTTCGACCGTGCGTTGCGCACATTACTGATGCACGAATGCGCTTCGTCGCGGTTGGTGGATGCCGCCATGCGTCAACGAACGATTGACGGCTTGCGCGCTGTGCTTGGTCCGCAAGCATACAACACCGAATATCACCGTGCAGGCGATGAACTTTGGGCAGGATTCTTCAGCGGGCGCGACTAAGGTGGAAGATGTATCACAGAGGTACGCGACATAACCCACTCTATCCTTTTCTACCACATTAATTCACCGCTGCTTCAATACCCAACATTGAGCAGCACTCGATACCACTCTCATCCATGTGAACAACACTGCAACTGTTGCACTTGGTACTTGAATGCAAGAATTTAGGCAATGTGGCAAAAGAGTATCAATCTACTTTATGAAGAATGGACGCAAGTGGTTACCAACTGATATTGTGTATAGCTTGAATAGTGAGAATGATAAACCAATCGCATGCGAGTAACCAATGCAACAACTAAACATTGGA
>JAEUSO010000229.1 GCA_016788605.1 Candidatus Kapaibacterium sp.
ATTGAGATTCGGATACGATGCGCCGGACGAAGAGGCGACCCACTCGCCGTTGATATAATTTGAGAATGTCATTTCTTCTGAATGAGGTTATTGATAAGGATGACGAAACGGCGATTTCATGCCGCTCGTAGAATCAGGGTACAAAAATCGCACAGCAACCCGACGTGGAATCGGGAAATATCTAAGTGTACTTCGAATTAAAAAATGGTACTATTGATTTGACTTCGTTCGGAAATAATAGACGGGTATTCCCAAAAGCACAATCACAAGTCCGGGAATGGTATATTCACTTTTTTCAATCAGCAAGACGAACACGATAAACGTACAAAGCAGGATATAGAGAGCCGGAAGTACGGGAAAGCCAATCGCTTTGATAGGACGCGGAAGGTCGGGGCGTTGTATCCGCATTTTGAAGATACCGGCAACCGTGATGATGTAGAATAACAGGACGGCAAGCATAACGTAGTCGAGAAGGTCGCCGTATTTACCCGAGAGACAAAGCAAACACGCCCAACCGCATTGATACCAGAGTGCGTGTGCGGGAGCGTTGTGTTTGTTCACGTCGCCCGCTGTTTTGAAGAACAGATTATCGTGAGCCATTGCATGATAGCAACGCGCTCCGGCAAGAATCATCCCGTTGTTACACCCAAAGGTGGAGACCATAATTAACGCCGCCATCAATGCAACACCAAATTCGGGGAATATAACAGACGCTGAACTTGCAGCTACACGTCCTGCTTCGGCGGTTGCGATAGAGTTCATATTCAACGTAACGAGATAGGCGACATTAGCAAGAAGATAGAGTGCTGTCACAATGAACGTTCCATACGCAACTGCCAGCGGGATGGTGCGCTGCGGGTCTTTGGTTTCCCGTGCGGCAAACGTGATGTTGTTCCAGCCGTCGCTCGAAAACAATGAGCCGGTTTGCGATACAGCAACGGCAATGACGATGCCCCAGCCCGTGAGCTGAACGGGATTGGCGATGCCATTCTTCAAACTCACGGCATTCCAGAATGACGACCAGTTTTGTGCGACCACATCGGCGTTGTAGCCGACAAACAACCCTAACGCGATTAGCCCGAAGAGCGAACCCATTTTAGCGAAGGTGAAGATGTTCTGTATCAACTTACCGATCGAAAGTCCGCGTGTGTTCACCCACGTGAGGAAAATGATTATAGCCATTGCCACAAGCTGCGTCGGCTTTAATGACCACGAATTGCCGATACTGAACAACACATTCGACTCATCCAACGGTTTGTAGAGTACGCCGAGGTATTTGCCGAATGCAACGCCCACTGCAGCAATCGAGCCGGTTTGAATAACGGTGAAGAACGTCCATCCGTAAAGGAAGGCGGTGAGCGGTCCGAACATTTCGCGCAAGTACGCATACTGTCCGCCTGCATGAGGATACATCCCGCCAAGTTCGCCATAGCTCAACGCACCAAGCAGCGTAACAACGCCCGTGACAAGCCACACAACGAGCAGCCAACCCGCACTGCCAACTTCCTTTGCAATGTCGGAACTCACGATGAAAATACCGGAACCAATCATGATACCGACTACAACCATTGTTGCATCGAGCAGGTTGAGTTGTGTGTGTGGTTTGGCATTCTGCTGGGTGGACATATTCTTCTATGTTAAGGTAAAAAAAGCCCGCCGAGATAATCCCAACGGGCTGAACGGAGAACAAAATTATTGCACTGACTTTTGCAAGCGGCTGTGTTTCACACTGTAGGTAAAATAAATAATCATACCCACGGCAAGCCAACCGAAAAGACGGGCAACATGCGACCAATCAGTCAAGAGCGAAAGCATCATCGCGGAGCAGAAAAGAATCCCGAGAATCGGCACAAGCGGAACAAGCGGCGTCTTGAATGCACGCGGCATATCCGGTGCTTTTTTCCGCATGATAATGATACCCGCGCAGACAAGGATAAACGCGAGAAGCGTTCCCATACTCGTCACTTCACCAACCAAGCTGATAGGAGCGAATGCAGCAAAACCGGCAACGATGACACCGAAGAACATGTTCGACTTTGCGGGAGTATGATACTTTGGGTGAGTATCCGAGAAGAACTTGCTGATGAGTCCATCCTTCGACATCGAGAAGAATACACGTGACTGACCGAGTAGCATTACAAGGATTACCGATGTGTATCCCGCCAGAATTGCAATTTTAATTGTTGGTAGCAGCCACGCGATACCTGTCTTATCAATAGCTAAGGCAACCGGCGCGGCAACACCTTTGAATTCGGTGTAATTCACCATTCCGGTCATCACATGGGAAAAAAGTACGTAGAGAATTGTGCAAATCACAAGCGATCCGATAATACCGATTGGCATATCGCGTTGTGGATTTTTTGCTTCTTGTGCGGCGGTGGAGACCGCATCAAAACCGATGAATGCAAAGAACACGACGGCTGCACCGCGAAGAATGCCGGAATATCCGAATTCACCAAACACACCGGTTGATTCCGGTATGTAGGGTGTATAATTAACAGGGTTGATGAACGAGTATCCGATTGCAATAAACACAAGGACGACTGCGACCTTCAGAATAACCATGATGCTATTGAGAAACGCCGATTCTTCCGTCCCCCGCGAGAGGATATACGAAACAATTAAAACAATAAGCGCCGCAGGCAGATTGATGATGCCATGAACTAATTCGCCGCTTGGCAGTTTAACCGGTTGCCAAGGGGAAGCAATAAACTCCGGTGGTAAGTTGATTCCCCAACCGTGAAGGAGGGAAACAAAATAGCCCGACCAGCTGATGCCGACTGTTGCTGCGCCTACTGCATATTCAAGTACCAAGTCCCAACCGATAATCCACGCCATCAATTCTCCCATTGTTGCATACGAATACGCATACGCACTGCCGGCAATAGGAATCATGGATGCAAACTCGGCGTAGCATAATCCGGCAAACGCACAACCTACCGCCGCTAAGACAAACGAGAGTGTTACTGCAGGTCCGGCGTTGTTAGCAGCGGCAATACCCGTCAGTGAAAAGAGTCCTGCACCGATAATTGCACCGATGCCGAGTGCCACAAGATTCCAAGGACCGAGCGTACGTTTTAGCGTCACTCCGCCGCCATGACCGTCGCCATGACCGGCTTCGGCATCTTGCTTGAGTTGTTCAATGGATTTCGTTGCCCAGATATTACGAGCCATAACTGATGTCCCCTTGAGTTGAATTTGAAAAAATGAAGCACGTGTTTATTCGGGTGCAAAATACTCATTCGTCTGAAACGAAGTCAAGAATGTTCGTCGGCTACATGGCGCGGGTGCGGGGTATGTCTTGATGAATGCTATGCTTTTGCCCGCATCGAAGGAAGCAGGCGAATCAAAAGCAGAAGACCAATCAGAAAAAACACCACTAATGCGACAATGGCATTCCGCATCGAGCCGGTAAGGTCGGTTATACCGCCGTAGCTGAACATCCCGACAATAATCCCGGTTTTTTCGCATATGTCATAAAAGCTGAAGTACGATGCTGTGTCACGGATGCCGTCCAGCAGTTTGGAGTATGTCGAGCGGGCAAGTGACTGTGTTCCGCCAAGCACAATCCCCACTAACGCCGAAAGGATGTAGAACTCTGCTGATGAGGTGATAAACCGTGCAGAGATACAAATGCAAATCCAGAGTACAACAGCCGCCATCAGTGCGGGGATATTCCCGATACGTTTGCTTAACCATGAAAAAAAATATGAGCCGCCGATCGCGACAAACTGTAGGAGCAATAACACACCGATTAACTCGCCGGATGCCATGTGAATTTCCTGCTCACCGAAAAACGTGCTCATCAAAATCACGGTTTGCACACCCATCGAAATACAAAAGAATGCAGCGAGGTAGAGTTTCAATGTCCGCTGCGATTGTAAAGCAACCCACACTGTACGCAATTCACGAAAGCCCGCCGTAACAATATTACCTTCAATGACCCGACCCTCGCGTTCACGCAAACGACGGAATGTAATTTGGGCAAAACCCTGCCACCAGAGAGCAACAAGGAGAAATGTCCACGGCGCAATCAGAACGAAGAGTTCCGTATCTGTCCGACCTTCTGTTGTGATTCCGTACAATGTGGGCTTGAGAATTAACGAGAGGCAAAAAATGAGGAGCAATGATGAACCGGCATAGCCCATCGAAAAGCCACGCGCACTCACAGCGTCCTGTTCATCGGGCGGAGCAATCTCCGGTAAAAAAGCATTGTAAAAAACAAGCGAGCCGCTGAATCCGATACTTGCAAGCATAACGCTGAGAAGTCCCGTTGCAAGTGCGTTCCCAGTAAAGAAAAATAGTGATGCACAAGCAATCGAACCGATAGTGCAAAAGATCCGGAGGAACAGCTTCTTTTTGCCGGAGTAATCGGCTATGCCCGAAAGCAACGGCGTAATTAACGATACCAACACAAAGGAGAGCGCTATAGCATACGAGTACAAGGCGGAGTTCAGAAAACATGCTCCGAATAACGTTACGTTTTTGTCGCCGTTTGTTGTTGTTACAGCGGCGTAGTAGAGCGGAAAGATTGCTGTGTTAATAACGAGCGGATACGATGAGTTTGCCCAATCATAGAAATACCAACCAAGACGCTCACGCGATGAATAGCCCGTTACCGCAGATGTTGAGTTCATAGTAAATATCGAGTTAGAATCGCCAGAATGCTGCAACAACCGGCAAGAGCGGAAATGACGGTGCTTTTCCGGTAATGGTCTCGATTCCTACAAATGCCAGCCCGAAATCGAGAGCATACGATGCGCCCATGTATCGTGCTGTTGCTATTAATGGCACCACACCCAACTCTTGAAAAATATATGTTTCGCCGCAGAGTTTCCATGAATCTCCAATGCGATAGTCGCCGCTGAACGTGAGGACTGCTGCGTTGGCAGTAAATCCTTCCGGCTGGTCAATTGTAATGTGGTGTTTCAGCACATATCCCGCACCTAACGAAACACGAGAGTCCTCGTCGCCGTATGTCAAAATTCCATAAGGAATGTGCATGCCAATATCCGATTCGCGTTGTGATGTTGCATCTTTATCATAGATGCTCTTCGCATATTGGTAGCCCGCCGCCGCCGTCAGTTTATCCGAGATACTCACATTATACTTTGCACCGATGGAATAGGCGGTTGATACCTGGTTATTGAAGGGGATTGGCAGTGCGCCACCGGTAAGAATCATCAGGTTGTCGGTCGGTGAATATCCGGCAATCCATCCAAGCCCGTTGACTGTTCCAACAGTAAATCTGCCTGCGCGGGGAATGAGTGCCGTTGGTGCTGCTATACCACGGAACGATGTCGGGTCGTTTATTGCGCGGTTGCTGATACCTTCACCGGTTAGGGTAATGACATATTGTTTTTTCGATACCGTGTCGGTTAGTCCGAAGCGTGCAGTGGTTCTGCCTTCGCTGACGGGCTTGAAGAGAAACGTCATGGAACGCTGCGCCCCGCGAAGAAGCAAGAACGGCGGCTTGCCGTCAAGTAGAGTGAATTGGCGGATGTCGGGACCTAACTGCGAGGAGTTGCTGATATACACATCGTCGT
>JAEUSO010000022.1 GCA_016788605.1 Candidatus Kapaibacterium sp.
GTGCAAAAAACATTGGCATAACGTTGCGCCAAATGAAACAGAATGCGAGATTGTACGGTCAATAGCATAGTTTGCAAACATCAGATTTTGATGAACCGTATCATTAACATGTATTTTATATGATGACGCATAGAACCTCCGCACTCGCCACTGCATTACTCTCTGCGGTGCTGCTCATTTCTTCGGCTACAGTATCCTCCTCGCAAGCTGTAGATTTATCAAACTACAAAGAACCGTTTTACAGGAACGTTGTCGGGTTTTCCGTGTCAGGATTGACAGGATACGGACTGCAATACCAATACCGGTTCACACCGGATTTCCGCTTGAAGGCGGTTGGGATATATTATGAGGAAGTGAGAACAACACAATCGGAATATCTCTACAATGTAGCGCTTGAAGCACAACATGATTTTGTACGAACAGTAGATCCCAACATCAGTTACCGATTGTACGGACTTGCGGCAATCCGCTATTATGAAGCAAAAGATTCGTTCAACAACAGCGGTTTGAGTGTAAATCCCGGCTATGACAGGAGTTTTTTTACAAACACGGCTGGAATTGGTATCGGACTCGAGGCGATTATTTCACAACGGTTTGTGCTGACAGGAGAAGTTAATTACTCCCGAAGGATTGATCGTTCGTACAGTATATTCAATGATGGGAATTATACGCGTACCATCGTTCCGTTTATAGGTATCGCCGTCGGCTATATGTTCTGATATTGTTCATCGCGGAACAGGGGAAACACTATGATTTTGTCCCGTATCAATCTCTGCTTACAGTTTATTGCCGTACTGTGTTGTGCTGCTCTGCCATACACTGTTCATGCCCAAAGCGTTAGTGATTCTTCATCTGCATCACTAATGCGAACCGACACACCAAAAGCGAAAGTACTCGGCATGAAAAACGAGATTGCCGTCTGTGTATCGCTTGCATCGGGCTTCCTTGCTTCGTATCGCCGCGATGTTTTTGAAAACACACTATCCGTCCGGCTTCAGTCCATGTACCGGTCATCAAATGAATCGGGGATTGACCGTGAGTTTATTGTTGTCATGCCGAGTTTCCAAGTTGAAATCCTGCCACGGTATAATCCTCATGTCCGAACCTATGCCGAAGTTGCCATGCGGTGGCTGAGTAAAACCGACGTGGATGACTTACAACTGATTCCCAAACCTGTCAACACACGTACCCTATCCTTATTTGTATCTCTCGGTGTCGGATATGCAGTGACTGATAATATCAACATCGGGGTTGAGGCAAATGTCGGTCCGTTGCCAAAATTCAATGACTATGGCAACTCGGCTGGCTTCACATTTATTCCCAGTTCAAGCGGTGGATCAAGCCCGATATTCTTTACCAATTACAGCGCGTACTTCGGGGTTTTGTTCTAACCCGATTGGTATTGTCATTTTAGGTATGGTTGGCAAACGTGCGGACGCGCATATAGAGCAGGAAGTCCACGCCGAACATGACGCTGCCAAGAAATAAGTGTATCGGTTGCATGGCGGGCGGTATGGCAAAGTATCCCATCACTGCGCCGGATATGATTTCGATACTGATACATCCAACCATTATCCCGCCCCACCGGAATAGAAAACTTCGTAATGCTGGATGCTGAAATGCAAACTGACGAAGCCGGTATAGCATCCATAGATGGACACCAAGAACAACTAAGGAAAAACTGCGGTGGACATAGAAAAGAATACCGATACTCTCGAGCCATGTTTCACGGGACTGACCTGCCAAGAGTTTATGGATTTCATCCACTGCCTGACGCACCTGCGAGCCCAACACGATTTGTAGAAAGAGCAGTGTTAACGAAACTATCATCGGCAAGCCGACCTGCACAGGCAAAGCAACAGCATCTGCTGATTTCCACTCGAACTTGTACGAGCGGATGACCGCAATCACAATCAGCATCACTATCACCAATGCCAATGCTGCGTGGAATGTGATAATCACAGGTTGCAGATTTGTTTTTACAACAATTGCTCCGAGTGCACCTTGCACAGCGACCAGTATGAATGCAGCTACCGATAAGAATGTTATACGCCTGTCGCAATTCCAAAACTTGGCGGACAGCAGGAACGTGACAAAGATGAGCATTCCGATAAGGATTCCCACCAAGCGGTTCACGTACTCGGTCCACGTGTGTACTGCGTTGAAGTCGGCAATCTCTTTTCCCTGAACAGCAAATTGTGTTTTGTAATCGGCGGGTAACTGACTGATGTCGGTTGGCGGAATCCACTGCCCGAAACACGTGGGAAAATCGGGACAGCCCATGCCGGAGCCGGTGGCGCGGACAATACCGCCCACGGCAATTAAAATATAGATTGCCGCTATCGTAACTATTCCAAACCGGCGGAAACGTATTGCGTCGTTTGATGTACTCTTTTCTGTCATACCAGTCGTGATGTTTTCAATCTCTTAAAAGTCCTGCAATAATACCATGCGTCGTTGCTACGAGTTCACGCTCATCTGTACGTGTGGCATTGCTAGGGGCGTGAACGGGTGGTGCAATTCTAAGCGTAATAACACCGCTTGTAAAACGCAAACTGTTGCGTGGCAATAAATCAAACGAGCCACTGATGGCAACAGGCAGAATCTCTCTCCCTGATTTGACGGCAAGCTGAATTGCACCACGTTTAAACTCCTGCAACATCCCGTCTGGCGAGCGCGTTCCTTCGGCAAAGACAATAAGTGTTGCGGGGTCGCTGCGAAGGTCGTCGAGCGTTGCATCGAGGGTGGCGGATGCATCCCGTGCGTTCTGGCGTCGAATAGGAATAAACGTGGAAGCCCATAATGCCCACCCGATAAAAGGCACTTTCATCAACTCGCGCTTGTACATTATCCGCGAATCAATGGGAACACCTGCAATCAATGCAGGTATGTCGAGCTGTGAGGCATGGTTGGCGATAAGAATATACTCTGCCCCTTTAGTGATGTTCTCTATCCCCTCAACCCTCATTTTGATTCCCATTATCCGCAGCAACACCTGACACCAATTGCGGATTGACGGATAGGAAATCCGTCGGGGCGCGCCGCAAATCCGAGCAATAACAAATAACGAGGAATAGACCATCGTTGTCAGGACAAGTGCGGCGGCACGCAAGTAGTATTCCGGTGCAGAATAAATGCGACGAGGAGTGTTCATGTGGCACAACAATCGGTTAAATAAGCAAATGCAATATAGGTTATTGCATTCCCTATTGCTTCAAGAATCAAACGCTACTATACTTGCAAGTAAGAACTCATAGCAGAAGTATATCGGCAAGTTAAACCGGTACAAGAGGATACGATATACGGCTGCCGCTTTACGGAACAATATTTTTCTTGAAAATGGCAGAACTGACGAATGATTCTTTTTTGTATGTTGCAGTCGGAAGTACGTGAGGGTAGGCATAAGGCGTTTCACTGGGGAAAAAGTCAGTCACAACAATTCAACACGCTTATTTAGCGTATCTGCTGCATAACGCACGGATGCGACATCAATTAAACTCACAACAAGGGGTATTATGAAACGATTCTCTACATGGCTGCCGGGCTTGGTTCTTCTTCTCGGCATTCTTCTCGTACCAACTAATGGTCTTGCCCAACAACCAATCAAGCGCGTCCTGCTCGAAGAGTTCACCGGTGCTTGGTGTCCGTGGTGTGTTGATGGTCCGGTGCGTCTTGACGAATTGCACAAGAAATTTGGCGATCAGGTTATTGCTGTTGCAATTCACGACAACGACAAAATGACGATTCCCGCATACAGCAACGACGATGGCTTGAAAATCATGGCTCCGTTCTTTCCTGCAGGGTGTGTGAACAGAAAATTCTATAGCGATGAAGATTCAAAGAATGTTGGTATCACACGCGAGAATTGGATGGCTCGCACTGCCGAAGAATTGGCAAAGCCAGCAGTGGTTGATGTGAAAATAAAAACATCGAAGTTCGATAATTCTACCCGCGTGTTCACCATCACTGTTCAGTATGATTTTTATGCAGAACTGAATGGTGATATCCGGACGAATGTCATGTTAGTGGAAAATGGTGTTCAGGGAACAGGGACAGGATATGATCAAGCGAATGCATACAATGCGCTTGCCGGTGCTGAATCGCATCCATACTATGGTAAAGGCAATCCCATTAAAGGGTTTATTCATAACCACGTCTTGCGTGAACTCTTGGGCGGCGCTTGGGGTACAAAGGGCGTAATTCCAGCATCTGTCAAAAAAGGCGACTCTTTCACCCACACCTATACCTTCACCGTTCCCGCCGAATGGAAGCCGGAAAACATGGAAGTTGTTGCCCTTGCCCAAATGTATAACGATGATAAAAACAACCGCGAAGTACTGAACTCCATCGGTGATGAGTTCCTTGCCGGACCAACGCGCATTATGTCGGCGGGCGGGCTTGATGTTCGCAACCCGCAACAGCAGCAGAACTACTCGTTTTCGATTAGCAACCGCTCGGAAAAGCCAATCACCTACATCGTCACTGCACAAAAATCACAGCGCACTCCGCAAGATTGGTCGGTAAGTTTGGTAAGCAACAGCGAAGTCACCGTTCCGGCAAATTCAATTCAGTCGCTAACCGCTACATTGAATGTGGGAGCAACTGTAGGTGTGGGAGATGTCGAGGTAACCGTTCGCGTCAAAGATGATGCAACACAAGTATTCAGTGCAAAACCCTCGACAGTGATTCATGGAAAGTGCGGTAGCTTGGAGTTAATGCTCGGCGAGCCAAAACACAGCATACAAAGTTCGATTGCAGCATCGCAACGGAACGGCTATTGGAATGTGGCGGTGACAAGCGAAGCAATGTGGGAAGCCCTCCTTGCCATGCCCGACCTTAAGTCGGTTGTCGTTAATGGCGGCGATGCGGGCGCACTTACGGCAAAACAAGTTGAGGCGGTTCGCAACCTTAGCGACCGCGGTGTGAATGTATTAGTGACAGGCAACGGCGTTGTCGGCGCGATTGATGCCGTTGATGATATCGCAGGAGAATTTGCAGTCGGAACAGTCGTGGCACGGACGTATGGAAGCGGCGGCGCAACATTCAAACTGCGTGGCATTTCCGGCGACCCGATTACCGACGGCATGTCGTTCGATTGCAAACTCGAAAGCGAGCAAGTGCGGGTTGTGACAATTACCGATCAGTCAATCGCAAGCCCGATTCTTGAAAGCAGTATTGAACCCGGTGCGGCAATCGGTTTGCGGCTACAACTCTACAACGCCCGCATGGTTGTGCTTCCGAATCCGAATATCTTTACAACCAACAAAAATGAGTTGATTGCAAAAGTGCTGACATGGCTCGAAGCGAACAGTACGACACCGCATGGCATTCTCCGAGCGAATACACGCAACGCTTCAAACCAAAGTGCAAGTGCAAACACCGTTGATTTCAAAGAAGTCGGTGTGGGTGCGTCACGCAGCATTCCCGTTATCCTCCGCAATACGGGTAATTCAGAACTGACGATTAAAAAGGCATCGTGGATTGGCGGTAAAGATGACGAGGAAGTGTTTGCAATAAAAGGCATCAGTTTCCCCACTACTCTTGCAGCAGGCGAAAGCAAACAGATGACAATTGACTTCACACCAAAGAGTACCGTACTTGAGTTCAATACCATTCTCTCACTGTTCACAACGTCGGTCAATGCAGAGGAGTTTGTTCTGAATGTGAACGGAAAGGGCGGCATCCTGAATTCGGTTGAGCCGTACCGCAGCCCGTCGGGCGATGTTGAGATTATTCTCGCGCCCAATCCGGTGGTCGCTGCATCCACAATCCGTCTCACGCTCGCATCAGCACAGCAAGCGGGAATCCGGATTATTGATGCTACGGGTAATACCGTCGTAGATTTGGGTAATGCAGAGTATGCAGAAGGCACATCTGTTATCGAAGTACCATCGGCACAGCTTGCCAACGGTCTGTACCGTGTGATTGTCCGCACGGCAACATCAACCACGTTCGCTCCGATTGTTGTGGTGAAATAAAACCTGACATCCTTAAAAGAAAAAGGTCATCGGTTATCCGGTGACCTTTTTTGTTTGTCGTAGATTCGCTCTTATTGAAGTATCGGAAGCAACGTCCCGGTTTCCCCGGGTTGGTCGGGCTTTGGCGGTACAAGCGATACATACGGACGACCTTGCAATAGCGTAGAATATGCGTCGCATTCAAAGAGAAATTGATGCGCTATGGGCAGAGAATACGGACTGTTCCAGTCCATGCGCTCAGGGTGCCATTGAACGGCAAGTATAAATGGATTGCCGCCTGTCGGTTCGGCTACTTCGATTGCTTCGATTAGCCCGTCGGACGAACGAGCCGCCTCGCGGAAATACTGCGAGAGAACATCAATCCCCTGATGATGCGCCGAATTCACACTGCCTTCGAACGTGCGCGAAACTTTGGCAAGAATGCTACCGGATTCAACTTCTATATCGTGTATGGAATCAGTGCCATTCATAGCGCGGTGTTCGATTGTTGTTTGCGTATCGGTTGGAATATCCACAATCAGCGAGCCGCCGAACGCCACATTCAATACCTGAAAGCCACGGCAAATACCAAGCATCGGCAGATTCATTTCGTGAGCGCGTTGCACAAGGGCAAATTCCAGCTCGTCCCGTTCAAGTTCAAGGTGACACCGCTCAGCATCACCGGGTTTTCCGTATCGTGCGGGATGAACATCCGCACCGCCAGTCAGAACAAATCCTTGACACCGCTCAAGAACTGCGTATGCCTCTTCAATCTCCATCATTGAGCAATCCACTGTTGTTACTTGTGGATTGGCGGCTTGCAGCCACGAGGTATAGAGTGCATACTTTGCGATTTGCGCGGGAGTTGTTCCGTTTGCCTTACTTAGTGCAATAATCATAGTAGTTGACGATGTTGTAATTGATACCGCAAAAGTACAGGAAAAGCATTTCCCCCTCCGATGAGTTCTACTTCTTTCAATGAAAGTAGAGAATGAATGTGTAAGGTTGGATAAATGTCAATATTCCTCGTTATACTAATGAATTGCAATAACATGGATCATTGTGAACACTTAGATATTATCACAATAATTCAACAATGACATACATCACCATTCAACTCTTCACACTTGATGATGTGTAAAGAATCTTAACTCAATGCCTTCCTCATGCAACGCAGGTGCGCAGATGGAAGGTTACAGAACAGACACTAACAACATCACATGAAAGCAGAACCCATGTACGTATGTGTAGAGATGATTACGTACTACTCTTTCCGGTTAAGAAACAGGATTAGTGCATTGCCGGAGGTGCGTTGGACTTTGCAACAAGACCGTTGTGCGGCTTTTTTTCTACGGCAACAACAAACGGATTCGAGAACTTCACATCAGTTGCCACTCCGGTATCGGTAAGTGTTTTCAGGAATGCAACCAATGCGTCTTTCTCTTGCTGCGTTAGGTTCAGTCGGCGCGGCTGACCTGCTCCCGGCGTTCCCGGCGGATTGCGAAGCGGAGGGGACAGATTTGGATGATTTTTCACGCCGCTGTTGTAATGCTCAACCACCTGCTCCAATGTTGCGAAGCGCCCATCGTGCATAAAGGGTGCGGTCTTTTCTATACTTTTCAGCGACGGTGCTTTGAATTGTCCGTTCTGGTTCTGGATTCCCGTCACTGCGCCAACACCATTATCCGTGTACATCATATCTAAGCCGTTATTTTGTGCATTTGGTGGCGAACTGAATGTCTCCGTACCATGGCACGCACCGCAGTTACCCCGCGTAAAGAAGAGGTTCTTCCCTAGGTTTTCCTGCTGCGTGAAGTTTGCAAAGTTCACGTTGGCAGGATTGGTATTCACTGCAAACTGACTGCGCCCCTCATCATACTTCGAGCGATAGGATACTATCGAGCGGACAAATTGCGCTAACGAGCGGGCAACGCGCGACGAATCCACTGTTGTTGTGCCAAACGCCTTTTGAAATAGCGGCGGGTAGTAGCTCAAAGCCGACAGTTTTGTGACAAGAGCATTCATCGTCATTCCCATTTCCACCGGATGCACAATCGGCATTGTTGCTTGCGCTTCGGCATTGGCTGCGCGCTCGTCCCAGAAGAAACGACCATTTGGATAGTACCTCGCATTCAAGAGCGACATCGAGTTGCGATCGGTCAAACCGCCTTTAAAGCCCACACTGAACTTAGCAGGATCAGAAAAACCGTGTTCCTGCTTGTGGCAGCTCGCGCACGATACCGTATTATTCAAACTCAACTTTTTATCATAGAATAACACACGTCCAAGCGTTGCACCGTTGTCGGTAATCTGATTATTCGCAGGTGTATTGATTTGTCCTTGCACTGCACCTGTGGTCAGATATGCCGGAAGTTGGATGTTGGCATAGCTGTATGGTGTGGCGGGCAAACTTGGTATAAGCTCGGTCGCCATTGTCGGGGTATCACTCATCGCAGGTGAAACAGCGGTTGTATCATCGGTATTCAGTTGGCAGCCGCCAAACGTGAAGGCAGCATAAGCCAATACCGACATCCCAAGCGTATTCAAAAAAAGTGAGCGCATATCGTCCTCCCGAATAATTGATAGAGTACCTTGTAACTAATCCGGCAATTCAAACCGGCAGATGTAACAACCACAGACAAGGTGGTTTGGTAACAGAAAGATATTTGCACGCACTTTGCAACTGCTTTACCGATACATTGTCTCTATGAAAATATTCCGCCCCGACCAAACAACACACTACGACCCCATCATGCTCGAAGCGATACAAATGGTGTCACCGCCCGCAGGCAGAAAACCTCAGCCGAACGGTAACTGACACTTCCCCACAAGCATATCACATTCGCTGGACATACCGTGTTACCAGCAAGGTC
Source organism: Candidatus Kapaibacterium sp. (assembly GCA_016788605.1). Taxonomy (GTDB): domain Bacteria; phylum Bacteroidota; class Ignavibacteria; order Kapaibacteriales; family NICIL-2; genus JAEUSO01. The sequence goes on from JAEUSO010000022.1 coordinate 8,831, forward strand.
AATTTAGATTTTAATAAATTTTTTCGTTTTCCGCATTCCGTTGCATTCAACATGGACGAAATAAGACCCTGGCGGATAATTGGCAACATTCAACTCAATACTTTGGTTGTAATTAGCATTGCTTTCCATTACCATCGAATGTATCAAAGCACCTTTTCCGTCAAAAACACTCAACTTCATTGGTTTATCAATTTTGCTACATTGAATTCTTAATAAATGAGATGCCGGATTAGGGAATACATTTATCTGAAAATCACCCTCATGGTCAAAATCAATTGCCGAGGTGGTTGCAGTGCATCCCGACTTGAACAATGATAGTGTTTGCATATCCGGGTATAGGATATTTTTTACTTCGCTTTTTTCTAAACCAAGCCAGCTATGCAATACAGTCCCATATATATCTCTGAAATCAAATTGCATGGGTACACCATCTTCAGTCCCAACTTGCGTATCAATTTCAGGATGCTCCCCCAAGATTTGTTGTTGAATACAAGAACCAAATAAGAATACCGGTGCCGCAGTTCCGTGGTCAGTTCCGAGCGCGGCATTAGAGCGAATTCTTCTACCAAACTCAGAGTACGTCATACCCATCACTTTGTCAGCGACATTTAATAACCTGAGATCATCTTGAAATGCACAGACGGCATCTGAAAGTTCTTTAAGTAGGTTACTGTGAATCCCGGTATTTGTTGTGCCCCCAACTACTTGGTTATCGTGGGTATCAAACCCTCCTAATTGAACGATATAGATTTTCGTTCGTAGTCCTCCTGAAATTAGACGAGCAACATTTTTCAATTTATTAGCTAAATCTGTAGTCAGGTTGCTCCATTTTGGAGATAGGTTATTTCCTGCTTTAGCCGCTGTACTGATTACCGAGGCAAACGCATTGGTTTGTAATACAGTTTCATTAACAAATGATAGAGCATCACCATAGCAATTACTCGGAATATCACCTCCGGCACCTACCAATGCCGTTCCCGGATTAAGTGGGTCTAACAAGGATAAACTATAATTAGCATTGACTCCTTGGCAGGTTTCCGATACAATTTTTCCCATAGTCAGCGCAAAGGGGTGTGGGTTGGCTGTATTAGGATAGCCATTCGGGTAGTCGGAATAGTCCAAGTCATAATATCGTCCAATCCAGCCCTTATTTTCAAAAACTTCGGCACTTGAACCGGTATTCCAAATGTCGGTTGACCTAAAATGAGAACGGTTTTGATTAGGATAACCAACATTTTGAACAATACCTAACGCCTCCATCTGCCATAAATCTTTCATGCCTTGCATGGCACTATGGAACCCATATCCATTATGGAAATTGAGTATGGAATTCTCAGGTATAATAATGTTGTTCCTTACTGCATTCAGATTAGCATACTGTGCGGCATGGAAAATAGTTGCCAAGCCATCGTTGCCACCTTGAAGTTGAACGAGCACCAAAATTTTGTCGTTATTTTCATTAACTAATGGCACGTTCTGACGTGTTAGACCATACAATGGAAGTCCGCTCAAGGTGAACGGAATTGAAACCATCGCGGCGGATTTGAGGAAATCTCTTCTGCTTAGAAATGACTTTTTCATTTTTTACATTATTTGAAATTCTGACATTCTGACCATGACAGAAAATAGTTTCTTTAATTTATTTTTTACCGACGTTGCAAGTGCTGTATTGGTCGGATTGGCGAGATAATCGGAATACTCAACCGTCCATTCAAAATCAGGCAACCCCGGAATCAGAACATCCTTCAAAGCCGTTACCTGACTGGTTGTGATAGGGTAGTTGAACATAATTTCTGCCAATGTATTGATGAGTACATTCGGGTTGTCCGCATTCGGAATACCCGCCACAATCTCTAACACAGGCACAAGATTGGTAATATTATAGTTCACATCATTGTAGCTGAAAGTCCCGCCTTCCACCATCAACTTACAAAACTGATGACGCTTTGGAAGGAGCAGATTATTTATCCATAATTTATAAAATTGAGGGGCTTGATAATATGCTTTCCAACCTGCAACATTCGGGTGATAGAACAACGACTGCTCTAAATCAGTACTCGTAATGTAAATATGATAAGCATGGTCATATTCCTTTTCAACATTGCCCTGTGGTGGATTGATGCCTAAACCTCTCGTGGCAGACATCATCAAATCAATAGGGCTTTTAATCATACAAGCCGTTGATTTGAAAAAGTGTTCCGATTTCAACAACACTTTCAATGCAGGTGCAATGTCGTAATTGTTGTTCCTCAAAATTGTCGCTAACGGCTCAATGATATTGGTCTCAACATCGCCGGAAATTTCATGGCTTACAAACCACCGATATAATTTCCGCATAATGAAACGGGAACATTCCGGCTGTTGGAAAATCACATCAATTAAATTTTTATACTCCTGTGCGCCACTTTCGGCAATCACGGCGTTATTAAATCGGTGTGAAAGTTTTTTTGTTCCTAATGTATGTCGAGTGGAAGAAAATTGTGCAGTTAAGGCATTAGGGTCGCTGAGTTGCAGAACTCGCCACCCTGTGAGAACTTTAGCCATTTCAAAGACATCTTGTTCTGTATAGTTGGTGTAGTCGCCCGGAGCTACCAATTTACCTTTACCAATGGTGAACAATTCTAATAACTCACGGGAGTAATTCTCGTTTGGGGCGACATTGGTGTTTTCGGCTCCGCTCAAGTAAATGAGCATGCTTGGATCTACAGTAATTTGCTTCGTAAGCTCTTTGAAATTGCCAAGAGCCAAATTTCTGAGCAACGAGTAATAGACGTACTCTCTGTGTGCAATCGTTGCATCAGCAACCACAAAATGGTTGTGCCAAAACAACGCCATTTTTTCTTTAATAGATAATCCGCTGTAATGCATTTGCAGAACTGTCCATGAATACAGCGATTTGCTTCTCGAACGTAAGACCCTGTTGCGAAGCATGGGCGGGTTGATGTTGGGAAACGGCGCAGAATTTACCCACGTTTGACCATACGTTGCACCCGGATCATTCAATTGGTTACTGCCTGTTCCATCAGGAATGGTTTTTACGGGCGGAGCAGGTGTTGCCAGTGGAGCAAAGAGTGCTTCAACTGTTCCATTTAGTCCTAAGTTAACAGAATTAGCAACCATTTGAACAGAAGGTCCAAAGGTGGTTCGCCTCAGTAGATGTCTGGCTTGAACAGAAGTCCAGCTCCCTGAATATGCGTCTAAGTCGGGCATAGTCTTGATTATTTTTTGTTTATTCCAATCGTCTCACAGCTTTGTATAAGCTGTAGTGAAAAACCTGATTTCAGTTCATATTGACATTCTCCATACTGAACGTAATGAACGTGTATTCAAGTGACTGGTGCAACAACAGTAAGCATTGCGGTTTGGTAACACAATATCTTATCCGTCCGCAAAAAACTCTGCTCTACTTTTTTTTATTTGAAGAGTCGGCGCAATGAAACAAACTTGACATTTCCTTGTCAGTCGCATTACAATCAGGCGGGCAGTTTAGCAAACAGCCAAATTCGTCCCACTATCACTAACTTAATTTCTAGTATGAAAACCATTCATCTTCTTCTTGTTCTCGCACTTAGTGTATTCATCGCTTCATGCAGCGATAAGGTTCTCACCGCTCCAACAGTCGAAAGCTCTTATGCGGTCTATATCAAACGAACTTCTCAAAGTACTGCAACCTCAATCTTCAAAGTTTCTACCGATGGAAAAGGAACACCGGTCGAGTTATACTCGTCGAGCGGCGCGCTGACAATCTCGCGTGTTGTTAGTGGCGCGGTACTCTTTACCGAACGCACTGGAACGAGCGGCTCGTACAATTCGCGCATTGCACGGTTGGATATTGCCTCGAAGTCAGTATCAGTTATCAAGAGTTTTACCGAAACGGCGGACGAGTATCAGTTATTCAGATACTGCCAGTATTCACCGAATGCAAATGCGATATGCTATATCCGAACACGTTTTACAAAAACACCACGCCTGGAATCAAAGGTACAACTTCTTGTTGCAAATGCAGACGGAACGAATGAGCGCATAGTAAACGACAGTGTGGCACTTGAGCAACGTCCGGTAATCTCGCCCGATGGAATGAAAATAGCATTCTTTAGTGGTAGTGCGGATTTCCGGTACAATCTGTTTATTGCCGATGTTTCAGGACAAACAAATAAAACCATTTCGGGGATTAGTTATCAAACTGATGACATGTCCACGATTGAGTGGTCGTCCGACAGCAGGACGCTGCTTGTCGGAGATAAAGACAATCTGAAAACTGTAAATGTGAACACGGGAATAGTCAGTAACATAGGCACAACTGTGGGCGTGTTCCATGGAATATGGTCGAAGAATGACGCAACCATCTATGCAATGCAAACAAGAAATGGCGATACAACTGCGCTAAGTGTGTTACCGCTCGATGGAACAGATCCCACAGCTCTCAGTCCGCAATATCCGGGCAGGTATGTGATGCGACCGCGCCTCTCGCCCGACGGCACGAAAATTATGTACTCAACAGTCGGTACTCTTTCGAGTTCTGAACCAAACTATGCCGACTCGAAACTTTACATTCTTGATTTGACGACAAAATCAGTCACACCGCTTCTTCCTCAAACAAATGACTACGGCTACGATGCTGTATGGGGTCAATAATCAATCAAGATTTACATTATCACATCACTCACCAAACAACACACCAACCATGAGACCATACAGCATCCTCATCATCACACTTGCAGTTGCGCTTGCGCTTACGGGCTGCGGGGAGAAAGTACTAACACCGCCCGAAGTACTTCAACAACCAACAACCGACCCGAGTGATTATCTCTATTCCGGTACTGTGGGAACGGAATACGTGTACACACAAACCTATGTATTTTCAGATGACAACGGACGTGACAGTGCATATACAAGAACATACTCCAATACTATCGTATCACGAACGGCTGATTCAATATCCGGTGTGAAAAGAGTCCAGACAAGAAGCAATGTCTTAATACCGCAATCCGAACGAACTTTTAGTGCAGATGTTAATAGGATGTGGGGAAGTGACACCACATTCACAGAATTAGCCAGTCCACTCAGTATCGGTTCTGTGTACTATCGTGTATTCTTCGGCAGAAGCACTATTCAATCAATGGATGATACTCTACGTACACCTGCGGGTTCGTTCCGGTGTATCAAGATAGTAAGCGACAGTACTACATTCTCAATGACTGATAGCACAGGAACAGTACTCTATGCTGACATAAAGGCAATCGCAACTGTTTGGTATTCTCCGGGTACACATGCCGTTATGCAAAAAGAAGAGGGACGTATAACAAGATCAACATACCCAACCCCTTGGAAACGAGTTTCAATTACAACCACGTTAGTCAAAATCAACCGCAAGTAACACCCTTCATCCATGAAAACATACATTTTAATCATACTTGCTCTTACGGGCTTCAGGCATGAAGTAGTGCTTGTACCAATTAGTCCGTTACTTATCTCCACTTATGATACCGTCGGTTTATGATATGAATCAGATTGAGAAAACTAGCTAACCCCGCACCACATCTGCATCAGCAGTCCTCAAATACCATAGTACGGTGCGTTGTATTTTGCACAATCACCTCAACGCGATTACTATGAAGCTCTACCTGTTAGATACGAATAACATTCTCCATGCCGATGCCGACTTGAAGCGGACGATGAAAAGCGACCCTGATGCCGCACTCGGTCGGCTTGTGCTGAAGATTGATGCGTATGCCGCACGGCATAGAACTGTTCAGTTTATACTCGCGCTCGATTCTGTGTTATCGAAGTCGCCGACGCAATCATATGCAGTAACGTATCTTATTCCGGAAATCGGCGAGACAGCCGACATCCTGATAAAACGGATGGTTGCCTCATGGTCGTCGCCTGCCGGAAAGCACGTTGTTACCAACGATACCGAAGTTCATAATCATGCACGTATCCACGGAGTGGCGGTACTTTCGCCCGCAGCATTGATGACCATGCTTCAAGGAACATCACGCAATGAGACCGCCGCACAGTACGAGCCGCCGCCCAAGCCGCTCGGTGTTTCCAAAAAGCACATCCGTTCCATGAAGGACGACCTCTCCGCCCCGCTTGACGACGACTCGTGGCTTGAGATGATGAATGTGAAACGAATAAAGAAGTAAATCCCTTCTTCACTAATCCCCGCTTACTGGATAATCAGTTTCTGCGGTACGAACTGTGTCCGACGCTTTGGGTCGTTGAGGACTGCGAAATACACACCGCCCGGCAAATGCGACAACGAAAGATGTATTACCTCGCCCGCACCAGCTACGACAGTTTGTTTATGCACAGCGATTCCCCTGCCGTCGAGTACCGTTAATGTATGTGGTGATTCTATTGGCTGTGAAAGCAACAGGCGAACATCGCCCGACGACGGATTTGGTGCGGCAGATGAACAAAAAACCTCCGCTACATCACGTTGTACAGACGATGCTCCCGATAGTTTTGCATTGAATGTGAACACACCCAAGCCGTGTGTGGCTACGGCAACAAAGCCGTCGGAATCGCGCACCTTCAGCATGTTCACAATCACCGTTCCCACTTCGTCAATCCGTATCCATTGTGTTTGGTCGCCGCGTAACTCGGTTGTGTAGAATAATCCCGATGATGTTCCCGCGTAGTATATCATTCCTTGCGGTGTTCGTTGCGATTCTATCCACCGCACCGATGGTCCCGCATAAAATTCATCGGGAACGGGTGGTTCCAGATTACCGCTGACATCGGTGAACGTTGTGCCTCCGTCGGTTGAGTAGAACACGGAGCGGATGCTGTAATTGCTTAACGCCACCATGAGTTTATCCGCATCCTGCTTATCAACATGAATACAACTGACGTAGCCCTGCGGATGTAAATTCGACGGACGCAATTCCGTAACATCAATATCCGGATCCCACAGTTTCGTTACGCGCAATATCCTGCCCGCTGTTGTGCCGATGTACATCTTGTTTGGATCGGAAGCGCATTGCCCCAGTACCGACATATTCACAGATGATGTGACAGGCAGGACGCTCCAGTTCACCCGTGTTTGCAACCGTGATTTCGTAACGGGAATATCAAAGACATTCGTGTTTGCCCACAGTGCCTGCTTATCAAGGATAAACATCACACTATCATTCGAGATACCTTTCTCAACACGGGCAAAGAAACCGAAATTTGCTGCGGGCGCAATGTTGGTCCAGTTGATTACCGAGTCCTTTTGTGCATTGAAATCAACGCGATACACCTGCCCCATTTGAATAGCCGGAAAGAATGTAGTTCCGCCGCTTGGCATCGAGCAATACATCCCGTCGCCGCTCAGAACCCATTTCATGATATCGGACATACCTGCTCTGCCAACCATAGCATTGTTATCCTGCGCTCCGGCAATGAATGCACCTTTATCAATTCCCTTCCTGTCAATATCTATCGAGTAAAACTGTCCGACCTTGTACCCGTTGTTTAGTGATTCCCACACTGCGGTTGTGCTCAGGTTTTTCGTGCGATACACACCGCCGTCATTACCATCGTACAGGATATTCGGATTCGCGGGATGGAAGACAAGCGCGTGAATATCGGGATGGTGATTTGGATGCAGGTATGTTACGGGTCGTGTCGGGTCGTAGTCGCGTCCTTGCAAGATGCCTTCTTGATAACCGCCGATTTGTGTGAACGATTGACCTTCATCGGTGGTGATGTATAAGTCCTGCCCGCCAATCAACAACGTTTTCGGATTGGTTGGATGAACTGCAATTGCCTGACAATAGCCGTTGAGTGTGTTGATGTAGGATGATATGCTTTGGTTTGGTGCCTGATACCACACACCGCCTGTTCCACTGCCATCGCCCGAACGGTACGTATAGCGCAAGAGCGATATCATGCCGCCATTATGCGTGAGCAGCCACACGGTGTTTGGCTCGGATGGCGAAGGAGCAATCACAGCACGCGAGAATGTTCCGAAGTTGCCCGTTGTCAGTTGCGTGAAGTTGATGCCATCGGCTGAACGGTAGAACCCGCCTGTGGTTGTGCTTGTTGCTCCAAGCGTGGCATACACAACACCATCCGGCATAACCACAACTTGCGTAAGGGATGCTGTAAATGCTGTTGCCGTTCCCAAGACGGTTGTCCATGTTTCGCCACCATCGTCGCTGCGTTGAATAGAACCCGCTCCCGCACAATAGATAACATCTTTTGCAGGTTTGCTTTCATCAATGGCAAGTTGGGTAATCAAACTGAACGGCGAGCGCGGTCCTTTGCCTTTTGTAACCGAGGTTGATACTAATTTCGACCATGTTTTCCCGCTGTCATTGGATGTGAATATGCCTTCGCCAATATCATAATTATAGATTGGATAACCGCCCGTTCCCAAAACTTCGCCCGTGCCGTAATACCAGATATGCTGCTTGCCTTTACGCTTGTCTTGCACGATACAGGAAACACTGTGACCGTCGGTGTTTTTTGTCATTTTCTTCCACGTTGCGCCTTCGTCCGTCGAACGCCACACACCGCCGCTGATTGCACCGGCAAGTAGCACGGATGGATTTGCCGCATCAATGGCAAGTGCGCGTGTGCGTCCGCCCGACTTTTCTATCCCGTACTGTTGTATGTTGGTGAGGTTAAGCTTTGATTCGGCAAGCCCTGTGTTTCGCATCGCATTGAAACTAAAATCGCTTGTCGAGGGAAGTGTGGCAGTGTATGCCAATTCACGTTCACGAATGCCCGGTGGTATTTGCTGCGTGGCAGGGTCTCGCAACCGTTCTATTTCATATTCGGCAAACACCCGATGATCATCCTCATCGCCTGGACTTAACAATGCGGGTGCGATGCCCGACGGGTGCAGTGTACAGTACGACCACAGTGCAAGAAGTGATAGAACGGTGATTCCGCCGAACAAGGCAATGATGCGTTTCATAGTTCGAGTATTAGTTGAAATGATGGTGATGCGGCACTTGTAGAATATATACTCGCGCCGTTACAGCACACATTGTTTTGTGTTTCGCCGTAATGGAAAATTAGACGCAGCGAGCGGTACTGCATTTGTCATATACTGCTAATTTGACTATAGCAAACTTTGTGTTTCACGAAGCACCCTGAAAGAAAGATCTGCATACTACTCACTATGCGTGAACAAGGTGATGTTCACCGTATAGCAGAAGATTCGGCACAGTGCATCCGTTCCACTAGCCCCCCCGCCATACCGGAAAGCGCAGCCCGCCTCTGCCCAAGCGTTCTTGCGTTACGCTTCCAACCAATACCCTTGAACAATAACGAACAAACCACCACAAACAAAAATCCCCGCCATACAGAAGTATAGCGGGGGATTGGTCGGGTTAACTTGTGTGCTATAGTGCTAAATCAACAGTTCTAATTTGTATGCTATCACTGGGTCGTAGCACTATACTAATCGTTGCTAACAGAAAATCTACAATCATGCTAAACACAAATTCAGAGTACAATTACAGTTGCCGCCTTACTTCGGCAAGATAGTTAATGCAAAAGTTGCCGTATCCGTCTTACTTCTTGATGTTCTATGACACCCAATGTCGTATTCCCATGATGTATTTGCATATATCTTTACACGCATTGTACCTGGTTGAACATAGTATTCAGAACCGGCAACGACAGAATATATATTTTTGAGCGAGGTCGTATCAAAAACAGGGAAATCACTTAGCTTCTCCATTAATTTACAATCTTCTGGAAAGCCATCACTATGCTGATTTTGATTACCTACATTGAATACGATTCCTGTACAAGTAGAGTACGAATAATTATAGATTCTGATTGTATCGCCAACACGCACAGTATCCTTTTCAAATTTGACTTTAACAACTGGATCATGTGTGTCCTCTGCCTCGATATTGTTATAGCATGACGAAAGAAAAAAAATCATGAGTACAATGTATATTCTTTTTGATTTCTTTAATTGTACAAAATGCAATGAGTACCAACAGGTGCATGCAATCAAGACATACAACATGAGTGTTTCATCCCTCCTTTCTTTGCAGAACAATACGTAAAAACGATAGGGAATAGTTGATAACTCTGTACTGTTGTTGACTTGTATGAGAGTAAAACACATGGTTTAACCATGTAACTCATAAACTTGGAATGTATCATGATACTGTTTTGCCCTCCTTATCGCAAGGAATTTGCTTTGGCAAAGTGGGGTGTGGCTTGCAACATCCGCTCTTCGTAAGTTTTTGTGTTCCATGATAGACCCATCCTAAAGTCATTCCAGGTTTTCCATCAACCTTGGTGTATTCGCACCTGTAAAAACATCGGTCGCAGAACTTCTGCGGACAACGGCGCACGGCTTCACCGGCACTCTCCAACCCGCAATCTGGCGCATGTCTAACATCAGTACCCGGACAACACGGCAACGTTGGATGAGTATCAGGGACTACACTTGTACGCTCTGTCCACGGATTATACTCACATCTCCATTTGCAATTGTAACAGTCGGCTTTTTTACCGAATTCAGCACATAAATCTCTGCATGGTTCTGGTAAAACACCATCCACACGATCTCTTAAATTATCAGGATTATCAGGATTACACCGAGTAGTTGGGCGACTGCCACCACACAAACAGCTTTCTCTGTTTCTGCCATCAAGTCCTAATAAACTCTTATCGTGTAACGCCCAAGCACCAAGCGTAATTATATCTGCAATATTAGATCCCAACAAAATCTGTTCGGAAACAATAACATAATCCCACGGGCAATAAGATTTTACTTTTCCATACGCTTGATCTATAACACTACGATACACACAATCAACAACCTTGAAATCTGCCGCTCTTGCCGTTTTATGAGCAAATTCAGCAGAGAGTAGCCCATCTGTACCAATATATCTTCCTAATAAGCTTCTTAGGTATCGTACTAAGAATGGGCTAGCAAGTGAACCTCCAACCGAACCGGCACCAAGTGCAAGAAGAAAATCAAAAATCTTCTTGAAGTTAATATCTTGAAAAGGATCAGATATTAATGAACGTGATTCAGAACACCATAAGTCCACATCATGTTGTTTACAGCACTCTAAAACATTAATTTCAATACTGCCGCTACATGTTGACCATAAATACATTCTTCCATCTCGAGTGATTAAGTCCTGTCCTTTTCCAGGTAACGAACACCTCAAATTGTGGCTGATACACATCGGTCTATCACGATCATGGTGTTGGAGTGTCGGAGATTTAGGGATAGATTTATAGGGTGAGCTTGATGTCGTTGATATAAACTCATAACTAGAATGATGCTTAATATCACTCGAGTAATTATAGTATTCATTACTACGTTCTCTGTATTCAATTCTGCCAAACACGATTTGATTAGCCAGCCATAAGGTTGAAATTATCATACTAATGACTTCGTGGGGCACATCTTTACCTAATAGAATATCATCAGTATTTGTTGCCTGATGTAATACCCAATTATTGCCTGATGACTCGAAAAAAGCACCGAGATACAGCGAACCGTGTTTATCGAAAATTAGGGTTTCTAAGTAGCCCTGACTATTCAATACTGTGGATGTTAAGATCTGCTCATTAGAATCTGAACCTAATTTCGCTTGAATAGGAAACTGTGATCTCGAAGCAGACAAAATTTTGTGTGCTTCAAATACTCTTTCCTTAGCATTCTTACCGACAGAATATCCAAACAAGCCATTTTTTACCCATACAAAAGCGTTTGGTGAATTTGGTTGTAATTCTTTTAATTTATCTGGCAGTGTATAGACACCATCAACTTGAAAATCACCTCCATTAAAAACACTTCTATACTCAAATGTAGGATCAGATATGGGACTAATTATACTCTGTGAGTTCAATTCTGTACTAAATTCAGAACTTAAAAAAGTTGTAGCTGAACTTATAAAGAATGAGTTAATCATGGCACTATCATCCATTCCATCTCGAACATGCTCCATACACCCGGGACGCTGTTGTCAATGGCGCGTATCACCATCGAAACACGTCCCGTCATGTTCAGCACAACGTTGAGATTCACGTTGCCGGTGAACGGGCTGCCGACATTAGCAAACTCAATCACGGGGATTGTTCCTGCATAATCGCCCCGTGTGGCTGCGTTATCGCGGTAACTGAGTTGCAGGTTGCTGTAATTCGCCGCGCCGAGCGCAAGCGGTATCACATTTGTCCACTGTGTTCCGCCCCGCAAGAAGATGATCTTCCGTATCGGCAGTGCGGCAAACGCACTTGTATCCACCGTCTGGTGCTGCATGTTCCAATCGCGGGCGTTCGATACCATTTGCTGATTATCCGATTCATTCGCTTGGCAAATCACCTGACCATTGTAGTTGAAGGGACTTGCAGCCCACGGCGTAGGAGGCGGCGGGGGCGGCGGTCCGAACGGCGGTGATACCGGCGGTGCTGTTAAGCCGCCCGGAAGTAGAAAATTCTGGCTGTTCACATAAAACCCTGCAACGGTACGCAGTTCGGCATACGAGATGAGGTCCATCGGGTTTTGAGGGGTTATTTTATTGAGGTCAATCCAACTGTTGATTGAACCTGCTGATTGGCATCCACATGACATGATATTTCTCCTTAATAATTGATTGTAAATGTTATACTGACAAAAAGGAATCGAACGGTGCTACGCAAGGAGGACGCAGCTATGGCGGATGGATGGACATGGATATAAGACGAGAAACGAGAAACGAGAAACGAGAAACGAGAAACGAGAAACGAGAAACGAGAAACGAGAAACGAGAAACGAGAA